>CANRVK010000279.1 GCA_947643285.1 uncultured Eubacteriaceae bacterium | reverse complement strand
GCGAAGCCGCGCTTTCGCTCCGTTCCAGACGTAATGGTACTAAATTCGCAGCCCCTTACGGAGCTGCTTATTAAGTACCAACGTCTTTCAAGGGGCTTCTTTTGGAATTACTTCCTTGCCTTCGCTAGTTTATTGGCTTCTCTACTTTTTTTAAAAGAGAATTTCATAAACGATATAGAATTAATGAGTTAAATTGTAATGAATATTAGTTATTGTGATTGTGATGTAAAAGTACAGTTTAAAGGGGATTACACATACAGTTTGGCGAAGTTTTTGATGTATTTTTGTGTGATATTTATTAGTATGAAATGAATTATTAAAAAATCTTCATTAGAGTTTTTTTAAATTTATAGAGTGATATAAAACAGATAATAGTGACTTCAAACAAAAGGAAAGAGCTGATGAACGGTGGTGATTACTCACAAGTTCGTCAGCTCTGTATTTTTATGTGTAGTTTTTGAATAACGGATATATTTGATTGTTTTACATGATTAGTATTTTATACTTACATTTCGGACAATATGACAGAAAATATATGAGTATAGTGGGCATTTATTATTTTATTATCCTTGTCTTTTTACATTTCCTTATGGTATTTATTGAGATAAAAGATGAAAAATCCAACAACAAACAAGTATGAAAAAACAAGGAGAAGAACTGCAGTTACATCTACATTCATAAGGGCGAAAGAAACCATTAGTATACCAAAAACATAAATCATCATATCATATGCCTTTGCTTTTGCTTGATTAGAGATTGTAATATTTCTTTCATCATTTTTGTCTATCTCCATTTGCTTTTGAAGTTGTGGATTATTCTTTATTACTCTATAACTTACGATATCGCTCAATCCGTGTCCAAATGTACCACACCCTAAACCTATACAAACATATGGCAGTGCAAGCATAATTCCTTGTGGATTTGAAACTGCTTTCAATAAAAACAGTCCAATAGCGAGTAATAGTACACCAATCATAATGATAATATAACTAAAATTTTTCTTTTTCATTCTATATTCTCCTCATAAATAAAAATTTCCTCAATAGGCATTTCAAAATATCGCGCAATCTTAAATGCTAAAAGAATAGAAGGATTGTATCTGCCATTTTCTAAAGAGCCTATTGTTTGTCTTGATACTTCTAAAGCAGCGGCTAAATCTTCTTGTTTTATTCCTCTACTTTTCCTTAACTCTTCTAATCTATTTTTCAAATTGTTCCTCCTTTCTTTGGAAAGTTTGCTTTCCATTTTTATTATAACTTGTTTTTTTATTCATGTCAAGTAAACTTTCCATTTTTTAAATTATAGACAAAATAGGTATTCCTATCATTGTTGAATATAGATAGAAAACAAAATATTTTTTTATCTGTTTTGTTTCAATAGAGTGTATTGATTATAGGAATAGTAAAAAAGAAAAGTTTTGTTTATGAAATTGCCCTTTACAAATATCAAATCTTTTATTTATAAATAGTCAATAAACTAGCATAGGCAAGCCTCTATTCCAAAAGAAGCCCCTTGGAAGACGCTTGCCCGTTAATGAGCGGTGCGGTTACGTGCCGAGAATTTAGTGTCCACTACGTCTGGAACGGAGCGGAAGCGCGGCTTCGTTGGAATAGAGGCTTGCCTGTGCGGAAACATAATTAAAATGTATTAATAATTATTTATAAAGAATAATCTGTATATTATCTAATAAATTTATAAAATATCCTAGAAATATTTCAAAATATATGATATAATTTGTCTGAATTTAGAATATCATATAAAAATAGTTATTAATAATACTACATTTTATATAAATACATAAACAGATAAAATGAGAAAATAGTAAAGATATAAATAGAAAATAATATTTATAATGAATAAAATAATATTTTCACTGAAAAAATGAAGAAAGAGAGAAAGAATTATGAAAACAATTTATGCTTCTATAAAGAATAAAAAAGTATGTATTCTTTTAATTTTATTAGGTATTATTTCTCATAGCTTCTTTGCGTTAGGTATGGCAGGATATTCAAAGTATGTATTTGATAGTATTGCTGCAGGGAAGGTAGATGTTAGAAATATTGTAGTGATTGGATTCGGCATAACATTATGGGGAGCATTGAGTATTATATTAATGAATTGGTCAACGGATTATTTCATAAGCGGTGTCATAAGAGATTTAAGAAATAAATATGTTTCTAAAGTTATTGACTTGCCTGTTATGAAAATAAATGAGTTAGGGGAAGGAAAGGTTATCACAAATTATACACAAGATATCGGTGCTGTAACAAGTCTTGTAAGGTCGGTTATTTCTATTATTAAAATTCCATTTGAAATGTTTATCGCGTCTGTTTATTTATTTTATCAGAATTGGCTATTAGCTCTAATTGTTTTACTCTTACTCCCTTTTATTATATTCGTTGGAAAATATATTGGAAAGTTTATTCAGAAAATTAATGAACAATATTTATCTGAACATGATGAGATTTTAAAATTATTAACTAGAATTTTTAGAGGAAGTTCTATTATTAAAACATATATGATACAAGACTATATGCAGGGAACATTAGAAACATGTACAAGCCATCAGTTTGATTTAGACCAAAAAAGGGCGAAGTATAATGCATTGTTTTCTGGAATAACAGATTTTTTTATGGGCGTTCCTTTTATTATTGTATATATCATGTGTGCTGTTTTATTTATAGTTGAAAACATTACAGTTGGAACATTAACTATGTTTTTGCAGTTATTGAATAAAATTACAGTGCCATTTGTCAGCTATAGCAGAGTATTAATGCAATATAAAGAATCAAAGGTATCCTTAGAAAGACTGAATGAAATATATGAAAATAATGAATCGGAAAAAAGAAAAGAAAATAGGAGTTTTGAAGAAGTTGAATTTAAGAATGTAGACTTTTCCTATAAAAATGAACTTGTATTGAAGAATATTAATGTATTACTTGAAAATGGAAAATATTATGGAGTTATAGGAGAAAATGGAAGTGGAAAATCTACTTTTATTAAGTTATTATTAAATCTATATGAACCTATTAAAGGGGAGATTTATTTTTCGCCGAGTAGTACGAAGAATAATAAATTAATTTATGTAGAAGATAAACCTAGTATTCTTTTTGATAATATAATTGATAATATTTTAGTTGGAAGTGAAAAGAATGAAAAGAAAGTGATGGAAGTATTAAAAAGTACAGGTCTGCAAGACCAAGAGATTATAGAATTACTTCATAAAAAGACAGAAGAATTATCAGCAGGATTGTTACAAAGAGTGAGTTTAGCCAGAGGGTTATATCATTTAGGAGAAAATGATATTCTTGTTTTAGATGAAGCCTTTGCGGCTTTAGATGTTTCCGTAATTCCTAAAATACGAAAAGAAATTCAAAGTTATAAGGAGAAGTTAAATTTAACTATTATTGAGATAACACATAATATGAGTAATTTAGAACGCTTTGATGAAATTATTTTCTTCCAAAAAGGAGAGATTTTATTAAAGGGAAGTGATAAAGAATTATCTTCTGTACATACTTATCATGATTTTATATCATCATTATAAGATATAAATTAATTATGGTCACTTATATCTTTATATGGTCTAATAAATTAGAAGAAAGTAGGGAAAAGATGAATGGAGAAAATACGAAATGAAGGTACGAATGTTTGGAATGAAAATAATGTTTGAATGTTTTTACAACCCAATTAAAACTATTGAATATTTCAATAAAACGAATTGTGGATATATGATTTCAAAAGTTTGATAATTTTTCTATTTGAAGTTTAGTTTGAATGACAAGTTTAGAATAAGCTGTTGGATTTAGGTTTGCATTGCAAAAAATTAAGTGGATTAGAATGATATGACAGAATAGTAATAAAATATATTATAAAGTTAAATTAAATACTTTACATTGTATATTGATTGTAATTTAATCAATAAAAAAGGAGGTTCATATTATGGCTCAAACAATGATAAATTTTAGGATTGATGAAGAGGTAAAAAAGAAGATGGAATCTACCTGTAAGGAAATGGGATACTGCTTTTAATATCTTTGCTGTCAAAGTTGGGAATGAAAGACGAATCCCTTTTGAAATCATAGCTGATCCATTTTATTCTGAACAGAATATGAAAGTATTAGAAGAACGTATTGCAAATATTGAATCAGGAAGATCTATTCTTAAAGAACATGACCTAATTGAGGAATAAAATATGGGTGTACTATGGGAAGACGAGGCATGACAAGAATATCTGGACTGGCAGGAACAAGATAGGAAAATATTAAAAAAGGTAAATAAACTTGTTAAGGATATACAGAGAAATCCTTTTGAGAGTATCGGATATCCTGAACCGTTATCTGAAAATTTATCTGGATGGTGGAGTAGGCATATTGATGAAAAAAATCGTATTGTATATAAAAAGGAAGGAAACAATATAATAATTCTTTCTTGTAAAAATCATTATAATGATAAGTAAAACCATTTTTTAATCCACATTTCTTAATGATGAATCTAATACTAATAAATATCACACAAGAATACACCAAAAGCTCCGCTGGAACTGCCCATAAAGAGCTATATGGTAGCATTATCAGTGTATTTTCTATAACAATATATATTTCTATCATATCTGACATCACAAGAACAAATATCGTTATAGTTAGTTCAGGCTATTTGGGCATCTATCAAAGGTTCGCTATAGCAAGGAAGTATTCCAACGAAGCCACGCTCTCGCTCCGTTCCAGACGTAGCGGTACTAAATTCGCAAATCCCGCTTCCCC
>CANRVK010000278.1 GCA_947643285.1 uncultured Eubacteriaceae bacterium | reverse complement strand
TTAGTACCACGTAGTCTTACACGGAACAAGAGTGCGGCTTCGCTGGAATACTTCCTTGCCTGAATCGAACCTTAGCGAACCTTAATAAACCTTTGTATTTCTAACCCTTGACATTTATAGGAAAAAGCTGTACGCTTATAACCATATAAAATAACAATGATAGATAAAGGAAGGATATTCACAATGCATCATATAAAACATATTTCTTCCGGCTGCCTTGCTTTTCTGTTAGCTGCTAATCTTTTGACAGGATGCGGTTTATCCATGAATGAAACGCCGGAAAACACTACAGACACTATGCCACTTCCGACTACTACCACTTTTGTTGCTCCCACAACCATACCTACTACAACTATAGTGGAAAGCACAGAACTTATAGAATCAGAATCCACGGAAGAAACAACAATGGAGGAAACAACAAAAAACGATTTTTCTGACACTATCACTAATTTTCTATCGCAAAAAGACGAAGATTTTATCGACTGTTCTCAGTTTATCACAACGGCAGAACACACTTATCTTATTTTATATTCTATTCATTTAGAAGAAAATACTTATCGTCTGGCGTTAGCTAATCCAGAAACAGATATGTTTGAAATTATCTTAGAAAACACACCTTTTGTGCTTTTACACACAATAGAAAATGAAGATTCTTTTGAAATATTAAAAGCATATGACCAAATACAACTAGAAGGAAATGATACCTTTATTCCTGCTCCTTTTGAAATAGTACAATATTCTCGTTTGGATTCTTCCTTTATAGAAAAAATTGCTCCCGCAACGTTAACCGTAGAAGATCCAAAATTTCAAGATTATACTTTTGGAAATGATAACTTTGAAACTGCAATTTTAACAGATTTAATTTTAGAGGAAAATACGGTGAGGATTCGGCAAACTATCACGAAAACCGATTCTGACAGAACATCTTCCCTCACACATCTCATTTATGATACACAAAACAGCAGTTTTTCCTTGTCTATGGATTGTCATGATGCTGTTGATGTACTGCCACCCATACCAGAAAATTCTTCGATTCAAGATATTTTTCTCTCTACTGCAGAAGAAGGCAGCACATTAGAAATTTTCCTTTCTTCTGATTGGGACAAAATCTATTATATTCAAGAAGAACTCATCTCAGAAGAAGAAAATTCTTATATCATAGATACCATATTATCTTTTGTTCCTTATACGCCAGAAGAAACTCTACCATCAGAATCTGAAACTCAAGTGGAAGAATAAAAGATAAAATTCATATTATAAATCGAGTAGAGGAAAAACTTTTTCCTCCACTCGTACACAAACAATCATCAGCTTTGCTGACCATCTTTCCGATGGCTGCCCGTATGCATAAAAAAAGCTATAGAAATAATTTCTTTCTATAGCCTTTTTCTATCATTATCTTATTTATGCAATTTTGCTCTTTGCTAAATCGCTTAAAGTTTTAAATCCTTCTGCATCATTAATAGCCATTTCAGATAATACCTTACGGTTCATTTCAACACCAGCTAATTTCAATCCATACATAAATTTACTATAAGATAATCCATTCATTCTAGCTGCTGCATTAATACGAGCAATCCATAGACGTCTGAATTGTCTTTTTCTTTCTTTTCTGCCTGAATAGGAAGTAGCTAATGCTCTCATCACAGATTGTTTTGCCACTCTATATTGTTTGGATCTAGCTCCTCTATATCCTTTTGCTAATTTTAATACCTTATTATGTTTCTTTTTAGCGTTCATTCCGCCTTTTATTCTTGCCATTGTCTATATTCCTGCTACTCAAAAATATGGACAAATATATCCATACCGAGATTTTTACTGTTTCTACCTATATGCTTTTGATAGGATCACTCATTATTTACTCACAAATCCTATACAATCCACAATCATAATTTTCCAACTAGCCATCGGTACATATTTGTATTTACTTAACACTCTCCCTGCCTAAAACGCAGAAGCTTTATGTTTCTATTGATAATATACAAATCAAAATCTCTAGTAGCTTTCTCCTTTCCTAAATTTTTATTTGCTCTTGGTTTTTGAATCTTTTACCTCTGACCAACCGCACCCACAAAAATTTTACTTTCTTGTCAGGATATTTCTCTATTTGGTCTGTTGAGAATCTCTTTTTCTCTAACTTTCATTATAAATATGGTAAAATCTTCTTCATGTTCTTTACATTTGCGGAATCCACAATAGTAGCCTTTCTGAGCTCTCTCTTTTTCTTAGTAGTCTTCTTGGTCAAGATATGGCTTTTATAAGCTTTCATTCTTTTTAATTTCCCTGTACCTGTCTTTTTAAAACGCTTTGCAGCCGCTCTGTTAGTTTTTATTTTTGGCATCTTAATTTCCTGCTACTAAAAATATATACAAATGTATATACCAGATGTTTCAGAATAATCTCACGATTTATTCTTACTGCTTCTTCGTGTATCCCTTTGTAATCATCTCTAATCATCACAAATTCTTTTCCACTCCACAGTCGTAATTTCCCGACTTAGATATCGGTACATACTTGCTTTCGCTTGTCTATGCGATTTTGCAAGTTTACATCTAAATAGCTTTTCCTTTCCTAGATTTTATTTTTAATTTTTCCCTTGGTTTTTAGGACTTTTAAGTCCCACTCTTTACCAACTGACTGATTAATCCTTTTATCCTATCACTAGCGTTTTCCCGCTAATACCATCTGCATACTTCTTCCTTCTAATTTAGCAGGCTTTTCTATCACTGCTACATCAACTAATTTTTCAGCAAAAACATCTAAGATGACTTTACTATTTGCCATATGTGCCATCTCTCTCCCCCGAAAGCGCAATGTAACTTTTACCTTATCTCCTTTTTCAATGAACTTTCTAGCTGCATTCACCTTTGTGCTCAAATCATTGCTATCAATATTAGGAGAAATACGAATTTCCTTTACATCTGTCACTTTCTGCTTTTTCTTAGCCTCTTTTTCTTTTCTAGCTAATTCATACCTGTATTTTCCATAATCAATAATTTTGCAAACTGGGGGTTTTGCTGTAGGCGCTATTTTTATCAAATCCAAATCTGCCTCTTTTGCCATCTTTAATGCTTCTTTGGCTGACATAACTCCTAGTTGTTCTCCGTTTTCACCAATCAAACGGATTTCTTTATCTTTGATTTGCTCATTAATCATTAAATCGCTAATAGTCGTGCACCTCCATTAATATTATGTGATTCAAGATTTTATATTTTCTTGAATAATTACAGGTTTTTCCAGCCTATTATTACCCCTATCCAAAATATCCCCCTGACACATAACCAATTCTAAAACAATACTTATATACTTCAATGGGATTTTATAAATTAAAAAGAGTGAATAGCTGGACTATCCACTCGTAAGCTCTATGCCTTATCTCATTATGACATCTTACCTATTAACCCGAGTCGCCTTTTGCGCTAAGGTGAGAGTGGATACTCTACTTCTTAATCATCACTATTTCCCTTGAAAAAATAAATTTAAAAAACTTTTCTCTCAGGAAATCCTTTTTAAAAAAATCTATCTCTAAAAAATGTTATTTCCTTTGTAACTGCAGCTTTTTTAGCATACCATAAAGAACCAAAAATGTCAACCACTTTCTTTCTTAAAGATCAAAGAAACATTACAGTTCCATCTATTTGAGCATCAAAGGTTCGCTCCGGCAAGGACATATTCCAACGAAGCCGCGCTCTCGCTCCGTTCCAGACGTAGCGGTACTAAATTCGCCATTCCGCTTCTTGCGGAACAGCTCATTAAGTACCAACGTCTTCCAAGGGGCTTCTTTTGGAATATGTCCTTGCCTCCGCTAGTCTGTTAATTGTTCTAATCTGTGAAAAGCGGATTTCACCATAACAAATAGAATAAAAAGGCTGAATTGTTACAAAGAAGCTATTACCATTCAATCTACTTTAAAATCATATAACTTCTTTTAACACAATTTTCTATCCCATCTAAACCTGCAAGATAACTATCCTTATTATTAAAATATCTGAATGAGTCATAAACAGATAAAATTTTTTACCTCATTTTACTCCTCATAATGCCCTTTACACGAAATAATCCATAAATTTCCATGCTCATCAATATTGTAAATTAATCTGTTTTCATGGTCTATCCTTCTACTCCATGCCTTTCTATAACGCAATGGCTCTGGTTTGCCAATTCCTTTTGATAACCCATTTCTTTCAATATCTTTTACAAGTTCATTTATCTTACTAACTACTTTTTTATCCTGCTGTTGCCAATACAAATAATCATCCCATGCACGATCTGACCATAGTTTATTCATTAGCATCCACCTCTATCAGTTCATGCTGTTGTCCTTTTCCGGCTTCTAGCTGTTCAATTCCTCTATCAATCATAGCAAAATATTCAGCGTTTTTAGCCGCCTTTATTAACTGGTTATATTTTTCAAGGCTTATAATTACTACATTCTTTTCCTCTTTGCGAGTTACAATAACTGTTTCTCCATTATCAGTTACTTCATCACAATAATTTTTTAGATTATTTCTTATAGTCGAATAATTAACTGCTAACATAAAACCACTCCCCCCTCTCCTCTTTTTATTGTTCAATTTCCTGTACAATCATTATACTATATTATTATATTTCTGTCAATATTTCTGCTATTATCAATATTTTCTATCGTTACATTTTGCCCTTTCATTCCATTATTATCATAAAGCCAACTCGCTTTTTACAAAGTAGAACAGCCTGCAAACAAGCGAAGGCAAGGAAGTATTCCATAAGAAGCCCCTTGGAAGACGTCGGTACTTAATGAGC
>CANRVK010000277.1 GCA_947643285.1 uncultured Eubacteriaceae bacterium | reverse complement strand
CTGGAACGGAGCGAAAGCGCGGCTTCGCTGGAATACTTCCTTGCCGCAGCGTCCCTTTCCTATTTCTTCCCAACTATTATTCCACAGATAAAATTCTTTTCCTATATTTTTATTGTAATTTTTCTAACAACTTACAAAAATATTCCGGCAGCGGCGCATCAAATTCCATATATTGTCCTGTAGCAGGGTGTAAAAATCCCAAAATTTTAGCATGAAGTGTCTGTCCCTGTAAGTTTGGAATAGAACATTTAGAAGAACCATAGACACAATCTCCTAAAATAGGGTGATGAATACTCGCCATATGAACTCTAATTTGATGTGTTCTCCCTGTTTCCAAAGTACATTCTATATAAGTATATCCCTTTAAATATTGTAATACTTTATAATGTGTAACCGCTTTTTTCCCATTCTTCTCATTAATCGCCATCTTTTTCCTATCTGTCTGATGTCTCCCAATAGGCGCGTCTATCGTACCTTCCATTTTTTTTAATTCCCCATGCACAATCGCATGATATCTTCTCGTTATCGAATGTATTTTCAGTTGATCCGCTAAAATACGATGTGCTATATCATTTTTGCAAGCTACTAAAGCCCCTGTGGTATCCATATCAATACGATGTACAATCCCCGGTCTTAACACTCCATTAATGCCAGATAATTCTTCTTTACAATGATATAACAACGCATTACATAACGTCCCAGAATAATGCCCTGCAGCAGGATGAACTACCATTCCTTTTGGTTTATTGACTACAATAATATCTTGATCTTCATATAAAATATCCAACGGAATTTCTTCTGGCATCACCTCTGGAATAATTAAGTCAGGAACAATCAGTGTGATCTCATCTCCAGATGATACAATATAATTTGCCTTTATCACTTTTTGATGAACCGTTACCATTTCATCTTTTATCAGCTTTTGTATAAAAGAACGGGAGAGGTTATCAGAAATCGCAGATAAATATTTATCAATCCGTTCTCCCTCTTCCTCTTCCGTCACATAAAATACTTTATTTTCCATTTCTTCCCCTTTTTCTCTCCAGAAAACCTTGCAAAATAATCTATTTGAATGAAAATTCATCCTCTTTATAATAAAATAACATTAATATCATGAATAGGACAGCAGATACAACAACATAAATATCCGCAACATTAAATACAGGAAAATCAATGAGTTTAAAATAAAAAAAATCTATGACATATCCCTTTCCTATTCTATCTATCATATTTCCAACTGCTCCTGCAGTTAAAGTGACACATATCCCTCTCAAAGGCAAATATCGTTTTTCTTTTGGAAGCTTATAATAAGCATATCCTATTCCTATCATCACAAGAACAGTGATAACTAAAAAGATATACCTTTTATTTTGCAATATTCCAAAAGCTGCTCCTTTATTTTCTAAATAAGACAATTCAAAAACATTCTCTATTAACACAAAAGAATCTTGTCCTTTCAAATATAAGTCCGCCAGATATTTTGTATATTGGTCTATCCCTACCAATAGGATCAAAGAAACTAATCCAAATAGTTTTTTCATGTCAATCTCCGTTTCAGCCCTATATTTTTAACTACATGAAGTCAGAATATACGAAAGCGCATCTCTTATCTCTTCTTTTGTTACTGTTTTATCAATATAAGCGTTCCCACATTCTTTCACTAATATAAACTTAATCACTTCATGTTCCATTTTTTTATCATTTTTTGATGTTTCTATTATGATATCTTCTGTCAACATTTCTGTTCTTTGCAATCGAACCGGCAAGGATAAGTCTGTAAATATTTGTTCTATCTCTTTTAATTCTTCAATAGAAATAAAATTTCTTTGATAAGAAATATAACTAGAAGCGACGATCCCAAGAGCCACACATTCCCCATGAAGTAAAGAAAAGTTCATCAATTTCTCTATCGCATGACCGAGTGTATGACCGAAATTTAACAGTGCCCTTTCCCCTTTTTCCTTCGGATCTTTTTCCACCACTTCTCTCTTTATTTGACAGCTTCTTTCTATCATTTCTTCTAAAACAGAAAATTCTCTTTCTTTTATCTGAGAAAGATGAGCTTGTAACCAATAATAATATGCTTTGTCTTTTATCAGTCCATGTTTGATAATTTCGCCCATTCCAGAAAAATATTCTCTCTTTGGAAGAGTGTTCAATGTATGGAGATTCATATAAACTAATTTAGGCTGATAAAATGCTCCTATCATGTTTTTATAGCTTTGAAAATCAACTCCTGTCTTTCCTCCGATACTGCTGTCCACCTGTGCCAATAGAGAAGTCGGCAGTTGTATAAAATCAATTCCTCTTAAATAAGTGGCAGCAGCATAACCGGTTAAATCTCCCGTCACTCCTCCGCCTAACGCCAGCAGCATATCTGTTCTTTCAAACTTATATTCTATTAAAACTTGATATAAAGACTGTACGGTATCTAAATTTTTATGGCTTTCTCCTGCCTGAAAAGTGAATACAATCACTTCTTTTGCACATGGCTGTAAAAAAGACATTATCTCGTCAGCATAAAAATCTTTTACATTTGTTTCTGTAACAATACATAGTTTTTTATTATAAATAGAAAACACTTCTAATTCCTTTGGTAAATTTTCATAAGAATTTTCAATTACAATATCATAACTAAATTTCTCTTCATACTTTACCGGAATACGTTTTGCCATCTCTTATTCCTCCTCTGCTAATTCCTCTTCCTCAAATATTTCACTCTCTCTTTCTTGTTCCAGCATAATTTCAAAACTATCATTTTCTAATAGCTCTAACTGTGTTCGAAGAATCTGGCGATATTGTGCTTTATATACATGATATTGAGAAAGTAGTGCTTGTGTTTTCAATTTTATCTCTTCTAAATCACTTTTCGCATCAGCAAGGATATCTTTTGCTTTTGCCTGTGCTTGTGTTTCTATCGCTTCTGCAGAAACACGAGCGGTTTCTTTTGTTTCTTCTGCTGCCTTTTGAGCCAGCACTAATGCCTTTTGTAATGATTTTTCAATCGTTTTATAATTTTTTAAAGCGATAGATAACTTTTGAATCTTTTCCCGAAATTCCAGATTCTGTTTATATATCTTTTCATAACTTTCTTGTAATTCTATCAAAAAAGCATCTACATCTTTTCTATCATATCCAATCCCCGTTTTAAACGTTTTATTTTCTATATCAATCGGTGTAAACATTTCATTTCCATTCTCCTTATGCTAAATGTACTTTTTCAAATTTATATAAATCCTGCCTTTTTTTGTAGTTCCAAGAGTTTTTTGATAGATAAATTTGCCGTATCCTCGAACAGATACGATATCTCCCTCTTTTAATAGATAACTATTAGAATCCACTAATCGACTGTTTACAAATACTTTTTTGCCCTCTATTAATCCAGATAAACTGCTTCTAGAACCATGAAATGCGACAGCAAGAGCACTATCTAGTCTAGGGGCGGCTACAGAACCTTTGATATCTTCAAATTTAGGTGATAACTCTTGTGGAGATTTCGATGTCATTTGACAAGAAACATTCGTATGTTTGACAAGAAACAGATTTTTGATAATATAATCTGCCATAGAAGATTTACAGAATACATAAGCTGTTTTTTCAGCTACTATGATATCTCCAAGAACGGAGCGCTCTATACCCAAATTTATTAATGCGACTAAATAATCCCTATGAGATAATTCTTGTGCAAACTTCTCATTCACAGGTTTCACTTCTAATACAGAAATGGGAAGGGTATCAGGCATATCTTCATCAGGAAAAAAAGCTATTATTTTTCTCTCCACAAAAGAATTACCGCCGCTTATTATCGTATAAACTGGCGGTAATTTTTTTTTCATGTTGAAAAATAAATCCTGTTCATATAAACTTAGAAAATCTGAATATAAAGGAAATCCTTTCTGATAAACAGCATTTGCTAAATCCAAAAAATGTTTTTCTAAAACTTGTTCTTCCTTTGTCATAGCAAACCTTCCTTATTCTGCTTGAAATGCTATGTTATAGTTCCCTTGTGAGTATCTGTCCGTATCTTCCTTTGTATTTTTATTGCTGCTTAAAATTTCTTGGAAATCTCCGGAAATATCTACAGCTTCTGGCGTGATAATAAAAATATAATTCGATATTTTCTGTAAATTTCCATTCATAGAATAACATGCTCCAGAAGCGAAATCAATAATTCTCTGTGCGATATTCACTTGCAGCCCTTCTAAATTCAATACGACAGCTCGTCCATCTAATAATGTATCACTGATTTGTTTTCCATCTTCTACAGTATGAGGTTTAATGACACATACTTCCATAGAACGATTTTTATTCCCTACAGAACGCATAGGAACTACTTTTCCGTTTGTACGTGTGCGCATCTTAGAAATTCTTTCAGGCTCATCATCATCATCATCTTCATCATAATACTCTTCTCTGACTTTTTGTTTAGAAACACTCTTTCTTACTGGTGTTTCATCATACTCGTCCTCATATGGATCATCCTCATATGGATCATCTTCATACCCATCACCATCAAGACGCATAATATTCAAAATCTTATTTACCATTTTTCCCATTTTTCTTCTCTCCTATAAATATTATAAATAATTTCGTTCACCAAAGATTCCAGTGCCTATCCTGATAATATTAGCGCCTTCTTCTATGGCAACTTCAAAATCGTTAGTCATACCCATTGATAGAAAGTTCATATTTATATTATCAATGTTTTTCCTCTTCATGTCAACAGATAATTGATACAATGATAGTGTAACTTTACCTGGGGAATCCAAAGGGCAGACTTTCCCCTGCACTTT
>CANRVK010000276.1 GCA_947643285.1 uncultured Eubacteriaceae bacterium | reverse complement strand
ATTTAGTACCGCTACGTCTGGAACGGAGCGAAAGCGCGGCTTCGTTGGAATATGTCCTTCCCGGAGCGTCCCTTTTTTAATGTTTAAAATGGCGCATTCCTGTAAATATCATAGCGATTCCATATTCATCACATTTATCGATGGAATCTTGATCGCGTACAGAACCTCCCGGCTGAATGATCGCTGTAATTCCTGCTGCATGTGCTGCCTCTACACAGTCATCAAATGGGAAAAAGGCATCTGATGCCATCACAGCTCCTTTTGTTGCATCTTCTCCTATCAATTCTTTCGCATGTTCTATAGACTGTTTTGCTGCCCAAACACGGTTTACTTGTCCCGGTCCGATTCCAATAGATTGTTTATTTTTAGCGAGAGCGATTCCATTAGACTTCACAAATTTCACCATTTTCCAAGCGAAACGCAAATCTTCCATCTGTTTCTCGGTAGGTGCTGTTTTTGTCACTACTTTTAACTCTTCTTCTATGAGTAATTTACTATCAATCGTCTGTACAATCAATCCTCCATTTACTTTCTTTAAATCATAGGCATTTTCATCTTGTGGTACAGAAATATCTGCTAACTGAAGCACTCTGACATTCTTTTTACTTTTTAATATCTCTAATGCTGCTGGTTCATATTCAGGAGCGACAATCACTTCTAAGAAAATCTTCTTCATCTCTTCCGCTAATTCTGTTGTTACCAAGCGATTGAGCACAACAATCCCTCCAAAAATAGACACTTTATCCGCCTCATATGCTTTATGCCATGCTTCTAAAATATTTTCTGCACTTCCCACTCCACATGGATTTCCATGTTTACACGCAACTACTGTCGGCTCTGTAAATTCCTTTAACAGTTCTAATGCTCCATTTGTATCATTGATATTATTAAAAGAAAGCTCTTTTCCATTTAATTGTACTGCATCTACAATTGAACCTGTCTTTTTTCCTACTTCTCTGTAAAATGCTGCCTGTTGGTGAGGATTTTCTCCATAGCGCATATCCTGTACTTTTTCAAAAGTCATCGTGAGTGTTTCTGGAAGAGATGTATCTTTTCGCTGTTTCTTCAAATAATCTGCTATCATGGTATCATAATTAGAAGTATGCATAAATACTTTTTGCATCAGATAAAACTTTGTATCGAGAGAAACTTCTCCTTTTTCTTTTAATTGTGTCAATACGATTTTATAATCTGCTGGATCTACAATTACTGTTACATCTTGATAATTCTTAGCAGCAGAACGGAGCATAGTAGGTCCTCCAATATCAATATTTTCAACTGCCTCTTCTCTTGTCACTCCCTCCTTTAATATAGTAGCTTTAAAAGGATATAAATTGACAATGACCATATCAATCGTTTCTATTTTCAGTTCTTCTAATTGTTTCATATGTTCTGGTTTTGACCGCATCGCCAAAAGTCCTGCATGAACAACAGGGTGTAATGTCTTTACTCTGCCGTCTAAACATTCTGGAAAACCTGTGAGTTCGGAGATTTCTATCGCCTGTATTCCCTCTTCTTTTAATTTTTTATATGTTCCGCCTGTAGAGATAATCTCTATTCCAAGATCTGTCAATTCTTTTGCCAATTCTATAATTCCTGTTTTGTCTGATACGCTGATAAGTGCTCTCATTTTCTTTCCTCCATTTATATCTGAAATTATGTATAAAAAAGCTACTTCTGTTTCCTCATTCATTTTTTATATGCAATAACAAGAAAACGATTGTAGCTTGCCCAGACGGTCGGCAATAAAAATTTCTGTGCTCCCCTGTAGTTTATTTTTCTACTCATCCGCCAGTTACACAGTTATCAATTTCAGTTTACAACAAACTTTTTCCTTTTGCAACTATTTTGTGGTAATCTAAAATAGTGTCATATTGCAGAATGATTGATTGAGAACATCCTTAGCAAGTAAAATTTACTCACTCATTACTAAATCAAAGCTCTCCTAGAAAAAGAAATTATTTTGATCGGCTACTTTGCTTGTAATATGTGAGAAATTTTATTATGTTATAATATTTTGAAATTCTTTTTTCATTACTATTTTTATTATTTATGTTATAATAAAAATATTTACTAAAGTAAAAAATTACAAAAAAAGGAAAGGGTGATATTTATGAAAATACAAAAACGGCATATTATACTACTGTTATCTTATCTAATTTTTTCTTCCTCTATATTTCTTTTTACAAAAAATATAGTATTTGCGAAAGAAAATAATGTTGTTTCAGCACAAACTGATAACGAAGAAAAAAATCTTGTCGGAGAACTTGAGCTTGTATATGGAAACACAGATTTATCAGATGAGGACGCCTTTGTTTTATTGATGTTCGGAGATGGTTTTACAGAAAACGAACAAGATAAATTTTATAAAGAGGCAAAAAAAACAGCCAACTATATTATGCAGACATCTCCATATGATGAATTTGAAGATATCATAAAAATTTATGCATTAGGAACGATTTCAAAGGAATCGGGAGCTAGGGGAGAAAGTTCTAGTACATGGGAAGAAGCCCAAGCGGATAAGAAAAATACTTATTTTGAATCCACGTTTTGGACATCTGGCTTAGATCGATTGCTTTGTATTTCTTCTGAAGGAGAAAAAAAAGGGAATATATTAAAAGCAGAATATATGCCTTATGCTGATTATAATGTTTATATTGTTAATTCCAGAATTTATGGTGGAAGCGGTGGAGATCATTGTGTTGCATCTTTAAATATAGAATCTTTAGAAATAATGTTACATGAATTAGGACATACTGTTGCAAATCTTAAAGATGAATATTATGCATTTATTTATGAGGGAGAAGCTGCTAATTTGACTCAAGAATCTGACCCAGCTAAAATACGCTGGTCACGTTTTATTGGAAAGAATGGGGTAGGTATTTATACTTATGGAAATGCAGATACTGGCTGGTATATTCCTCATAAATCCTGTAAAATGCAATATCTTGGAAATCAATATCCTTTTTGTGAAATATGTAAAGAAGAGTTAAGAAAAGCTTTTTGCAGAGGTTCTGATATCACAAAAATGTTTTTTCAAACTTATGCTGATGAATTTTATCAAAGTCAAAATGGTATGGATATGAGTGAATATTTTATTATTCGTAAAGGTTCTCATGAAATTACGGGGGATAAATTGGGTGATTCTCTCACTCTTACCTATTATGACAGCGATGGAGAAGAACTAGATCATATTCCAAGTGAAGCTGGCAGATATAGTGTTGAGGCAATATTTACTGGAAATGATATTTATGATGCCTGTTCTATGACAGCCAACTATAAAATTGACCCTGTACATATTTCTCTCAATATTTCTTCTAAAAAACAAGACGGCACACCTTCCCCTTTAGAATTTACAGTGGATTATGATGGTGATTACATCATGGAAATTGTCTATAATGGATATCAGTATTATGGACGTAATATCTATGATTTCTATCATAGCACTATGACTTCTGATACGCCAGAAACAGATGATGATATTTATCAGGTATCCTATGGTATGTATGAAAATAATGTACTTAAAAAGATAACACAAGAAGAATGTCAGTCTTCTGGAGGACCTATAACTCCGGGAGAATATACTGTAACTCTTTCTGTTTATAATAAAGAAAATAAAAACCTTCTTGGGAAAAAATCAGCAAATTATCAGATATATTTTAATACAAATCAAATTGTAAATAACAATGATCCTGTTTATGGAGGTGCATCTGATGAATTAAATAATAAAACAATTATCCTATACGGAGAGGGATTTACCAAAGATGAACAGGAAAAATTTGATGAATTAGCAAACCAGTTTATAGAAAATATTTTAGATATAGAACCCTTTAAAGAAACAAAATTATATTTCAATTTTATTACTGTGAATTGTATCTCGCATGAATCTGGTATTGGAACAGAGGCAAAAGATACATTCTTTGGTCTGGCTTATCAGGAAGAAACAGGGGGAATTGATGAGGATACCTCTTTTCATGCAGCAAATATTGCTAAAAATCTTTCTTTATCTGATATTAATGAATATTATACAGATTGTATTATAATTGTAAATGACAAAAATATGACTCAAAGTTCCACTTATGGTTATGATGAAGGTAATTATTATTCCTCTCACACTATCTTTGTAACACCTGATAAAAAAGGAACAGAATATGCAGCATATGAATTGCTCAATTATTTGACACATCAAAAAATAGGATATCGGGCAGAAACAGAAGAAAAATTTGAAGAACAACGTCAGATTCTTTTTAAAAATATCTGTTATCCATATTATCCTATTATTGTAAGTAAAGCTTATGAAGAAACTTTTGTAGAAGATGGAACAGCTTTTGATTTAAAACCTTACTTCCATGTTTATGATAATGGAAAAAAACTTACAAATGTACCTCTTTCTTTTACTTATTATACAGATAATAACGGAAAACCGGGAAAAGAATTAGATAGTGCGCCTTGTACAGCCGGAACATATCATGTACTTGCAAAGACTATTCCTAATGATAGTGATGGATGGCTTTGGTATGTAGAAAATGGAGTAGAAAATA
Source organism: uncultured Eubacteriaceae bacterium (assembly GCA_947643285.1). Lineage (GTDB taxonomy): Bacteria > Bacillota > Clostridia > Lachnospirales > Lachnospiraceae > MGBC136627. The sequence continues at coordinate 253 of CANRVK010000276.1, read as the reverse complement.
ATAATGGTATATGGATAGGGTTATCCAGAGGATGGACAACTTATACTATCCAAATAGATATAGAAGAACTATCAAAAAAACTTTCAGACTTTGCAATAAAGATTATTTTTCATAGTATATAGAATAAAATATAATGATTAGTTTTTCATGTTACGGTTTTATTCATCTGTAAGTCAAAGGTTCGCACAGGCAAGAAATTATTCCAACGAAGCCGCGCTTCCGCTCCGTTCCAGACGTAACGGACACTAAATTC
>CANRVK010000275.1 GCA_947643285.1 uncultured Eubacteriaceae bacterium | reverse complement strand
CTTCCTGTAAAATCCAGCCCGCTTCTCTCTTCTTTTTTTGTGTAATATATAATTGTGCCTTTAATAATTTTAAAAATAATGGCATTTCATCATCTTCTGCCATTTGCATTAAAGTCTTTAAAGACTGTTTACACCACATATCAGTATTGATCTTATGTAATCGAAAAGAGAAATACATCTCTGATAAATCTGCTATTCCATAGCGAAGCCGCTGCTGTAGATCACTTCTTCTCTCTAAAGTTCTCTTTTTATGCACAATAATTTCATATTCTAATTTCTGATAGGGAGAAGTGAAAATAATTTTTCCATAATTCCATCCAGCATGAATTTCTTGTTCTTTTAAAATATAAGGATATTCATAACTATATCGATTGAAATTCTCTGTTGTAATCTTTCTTTTACTTAATTCAATGAAATCTCCCTCTTTGGTGACATCAATTTCTAAATATCCCCATCCATCTTTCTTTAATACAATATGATCTCCTTCTGCTTCTTGTAAATCTGTAAACTCTTTTTGTTCTTCCTCTAATGAAATAGAAACCTTTTGCTTTTTACTTATAAAACCTAAAAATTCCTCCAATGCTACTTTTGGAGAAACCCCTTTTATTAAACTTTCATATGTAGCTCTTATTTTCGGCATCTTTGCCCAAAAAATATCTGGAAATTCTGGCGCATAAAAAAGTTTTAAAGCCTCTTCCTTATCTTTTCTGACTAAATTGGTGAAATGAAATAAATTTCTGCTTTTTCCCATAGAAGTGAGTGCATATGGCGCTTCTATTGTTATCTCATAGGGAATAGAAACTTCTCCTCCATCACTTACAATTTCAATTTCTCCTTTTACTACCTCTTTTGGTAATAGTCCTTCTCCATGAATTTGATATTCTATCTCTATTTCTGTTCCCTGAAATTCTGTCTGACTTAAACTCACTCTTGTATTTCCCGGATAAATAAATCCTTCTATGAGTCTTTGACTGCGTTCAGAAATGAGAAAACTTCCTGATAGCCTTTCTGTCCTTTGAATAGCACCTTCAATAGAAGAAATCGACACTTGTAATTCCAACGCATCTTGTTCAAAAATTCCTTTTGCTAATTTTTCTATCTTAGCCTTCATGTTTTCCCATCCAATCTTTTCTCCATCTTTTCTGAAATAAAGTATAACATATTCTAAAAAAACTGTCTATGGGGCAAGGAAGAAAGAATTTATAAATTCTGGAATATTGTTTGGTTTATCAAAATGGCAGAGGTTCGCTGCGGCAAGAAATATTCCAACGAAGCCGCGCTCTCGCTCCGTTCCAGACGTAGCGGACACTAAATTCGCAAATCCCGCTTCCCCGCGGGTTTGCTCATTAACGGGCAGGCGTCTTCCAAGGGGCTTCTTTTGGAATTATTTCTTGCCTTTGCTAGTTTGTATCTATTCTGGAAAAATTAGGAAAATCATACTGACTACAAAAGATTTTAATTTTCTTTCTCTTTTTTTTGTATTTTGGTTTTCTTTTTATAAATTTTTCTGCCTATCAGCACAGAAATTAAAATGATTGCTCCCCATAATATCAAATAAGGAAGATATATGATAAACCCAATCGTTGTGTTTTGGATTCCCTGCCAAATATCGGATAAGCTATTGGCAAAACCTTCTGTAATTTTTTCCCATGCTCCTTTTTCTTTTTGTGGTGTGAGCTTTTGTACTTCTTCTATATGTAAAGAAATCGTGCTGTATTCTATTTGATTATTCATCACTCTGAGCTGTGATTCATAATTTTGTGATTCATATCTGATTTCGGAAAGTCTTCCTTCAATCGTGATAATGTCTTCCATTGTTTCCGCTCGTTCTAGAAGTTCAAATAGTCTTTCTTGTTCTATCTGTAATGCCATTTTATGGCTTTCTATATCCACATATTGTAATGTGACATCTCGTATGTTTTCATCTTTCCACATCACATTAGAGATTTCAGAAACCTCATTCACAAAATTATCTAATTGATTGCTGGGAATCCTGATACTCATAAAAGCAGATCGATTATTGTTTGAGATATAGTAACTCCTCGCATTGATTTCCTCCGCTTCTACATACCCTCCTAACTCATTCACTCTGTTTCTCACATTTCCTAATAAAGTATCAAATTCCTCTGTTTCTACGTCCATAGACACTGTTTTTATCAATTTTCTATTCGTATTTTCATTTTGAACTACCTTATCATTCCCACCTTCTGCTGCTGTTTCCTGTATATATTCCTCACTATAATGTATATTGCCATTTGTCTGAGATGCCGTTGCTTGTGGAGACATATTATCTAATTCTGTATACTTTGCACTTCCACATGCTGTTAAAAATAAAAATATTCCAACTATCGTAAAATAATACAGCCATCTTTTTCTCTTCATCTTATTTTTCCTCCTCTATTTGATTTACTATTTTTTTTCATATCGCCTCCCTTCACTGCCTATCTTCGACCTCATCTTTTATTACTATTATGATACCATTCCCTTTCAAAATCAAGCCGCACTTTCGTTTTACTCATCTTTTCATTACAATTCAGACTTTTTTACTATAAAAAGATTCATACATTATTTTCTATTTTATTGTACTACTCACTCTCTATCTCCAGAGAAGCCAAAAAACTAGCTTAAGGCAAGGAACGATTCCAAAAGAAGCCCCTTGGAAGACGTTGGTACTTAATAAGCAAACCCGCAGGAAGCGGGATTTGCGAATTTAGTACCATTACGTCTGGAACGGAACGAGAGCGCGGCTTCGTTGGAACGTTCCTTGCCTTAAGCGAACCTTTCGATTTATTATAAAAAGTCTTACACTTCTTCTTTTCCTAGCTGCATCTGCATTTTATTACAAAGTTCCTCTATCCATTCTCGTTTTTTAATGACTGCCAGCCAATCTTTCGGAATATCCTCATACCCATAGTAACACCCTGCCAATCCTCCTGCTACTGCTCCAATCGTATCGGTATCTCCTCCAAGGTTCACTGCTTTTAATACACAATCCTTATAATTACTTGTTGTGATAAAACACCAAATCGCAGCTTCTAAAGTATGTACCACATAACCAGTACTATATATATTATCTTCTGAAAGACCAGCAAAACTTTCTATTTCACGAAGCCTTTCATAAGCCTTCAATTCCTCTGTCATAACTTTTGGATAAATCCCTTGTTCATAATGTTTAAACGTACATTTCGCGCTCTCTTCCATCACATCTAATAGAGAATGTTGACCTTTATTCTGTAAAATAGAAGCAATAAATCTAGTATAAAATCCACATCCGATCTGACTTCGTGGATGTGCATGTGTCAAACAAGATACCTCATGTACCATATTCATCGCTTTATTTTCTTCTCTGCTGCATAAATTATTATATTTTCCACATACATATAGAGAAAATGGCAAAATTCTCATCAAAGACCCATTTCCATTATCCCTTTCTGTTTTTCCGCCACATTGTAATAACTCTATCCCTTTTCCATAATTCAGAATCGCTTTACGAGTCGATAGCCCGATATCAAATACATCTCCATATGGAGTATATTCTCCATATAACACCCATTCACAGAACTTTTTCATCATATCTTCATAATTAACGCCTTGGCACAAACTATCCATAGTTGCAATCGCCATGCTGCTGTCATCTGACCAAGTACCTCTAGGCTGTTCATGTGTTCCATAATTTCTCATATCTACAACAGGATCTATCTTTAATTCCTCTCTCATCATAAATTCTACAGGAACTCCAAGTGCATCACCTACTACAAGTCCCATCATTCCATTTAATACAAAATTTTCTGTTTTCATTTTATCTCTCCTTAACTGCATATTTTTTTAATTACCTCAACAAAATACAAAATCTGTATTACTATCTAATTTTATTTCTATCTCTCAAATACCTTCTAAATTTACCGCATATGTCACATATTCTCTATCCAAATGATACCCTAATTTCTGAGCTAAATTTACGGAATCCATATTAGCAGCATCCCAACTAGGATACCACCCTCTTTCTAAACACAATAATATTAATTTTGCAGCACAAGCAGTCGCTAATCCCTTTCTTCTATATTCCTTTTTCGTATCTACTTCAATTTCAATCCCACCCTTATATATCGTATAAGAAGAAGCTCCTGAAACTATAGTTCCATCTTTTATTGCTAAAACACCTAGTCCCCTTTTCAAAAAATCCTCTTCTCCCTGAAATTGAGAACAAAAGTCTTTTGTCCAATCCTGTTCCTGACACTTTCTATACCATTTTGCATCTATCTGCTCTAACCTAAATTCACCTTCTAATTTCTTTATCCATCTCTCTAATTTTTCTCTATCAAAAATATCTTTTTCCTTTTTTATCGCATATCTCAATATTTTCTTTGCCTGTTTTGGATATATTTGTTCTATTAAATCCCCCCAGCCTTCCTCTTTTGGAACAAATAAAAGAAATGTTTTAGTAGAAAATCTTAACATATTTTCTACTAAAACTGCTGCCTCTTGTGTTTTACTATTTCCTGCCAAAAAACAAAAATCCCCTACTAAAATCCCTGCCATTTCAGGAATCTCCAACTCATCTGTCCATGCCTCTCCCATATATCCCTGCAAATAAGACCATATCATAGTTTCTTCCCATCCCTCAAATAGCCCCTCTATCTTTTTTCTTTCTTCTACCTTCAATCTTTTTATCATCTTCCCACCCTCTTTATATTATCATTCTTATTCTATTATTATCATGAAACCAACTCTCTTTTCCAAAAGCAGAACAGCCAACCACCTAGCGGAGGCAAGGAAGTATTCCATAAGAAGCCCCTTGGAAGACGTTGGTAC
>CANRVK010000274.1 GCA_947643285.1 uncultured Eubacteriaceae bacterium | reverse complement strand
TTCTTCTATAAAATCTTCAATTAATTTATCTGCGCGGAAACGTTCTTTACAATTCTTACAATCCATCAAAGGATCGGAAAACCCACCTAAATGTCCAGAAGCGATCCATGTCTGTGGATTCATGAGGATAGCACAATCCACCCCTACATTATAAGGGCTTTCTTGAATAAACTTCTGCCACCATGCTCTTTTTACATTATTTTTTAATTCCACTCCTAAATTTCCATAATCCCATGTATTCGCCAGTCCTCCATAAATTTCAGAACCAGGATATATAAAGCCTCTCGACTTTGCGAGTGCTACTATTTTTTCCATCGTTTTTTCCATCATCATTCCTCCTATCCTTTTTTCCTATCCATTTTTTCTGTTTTCTTCTGTTTTTTGTATTTCTTTTATTTGTAAATAATATAAGAAAGTTCTCCTTTTGTTAAAGATACATTTTTTTCATCTATCTTCACAACATTTCCACTGATATAAGAAATTTTTCCATCTACTCGAATATCGCAATCTGTATCAGGCACATATACAATAATTTTATCTGCACTATTTTCTACTGCTTTTGCTAAAGAAACTTCTGTTCCATCTGCATAATTTAGAAATGTGTTTTGAAACTCATATCCTGCATCCATAGCCCCTTTTATTGTTCCAGAATAAAAATCTGCCTTGTTAAACTCTGCATATGCCTCTCCCTTTGTATAAGTCAGATAAGCAGACACTTCTTTTTCTTGCACTTCCACTTTTTCTACTTTGATGATTTCTTCTACCTTTTTCAAATTATAGTTTCTCACTTCTTCATTTACAAAGCTTTCCATCTCTTGGCTGCTATAATATTCCTTGTCCAAAGTATCAAATGCCACTTCTAAAATACTTCCATCTCCTTTGACATATATCGTATCTTTACTCGGAGCAAATTCTTGTTCTTTCTCTCCACAGCCAACCATAAAAAAACACAATACTATCACACAAAAAAAACCTTTCCATCTCTTCATTCCCATTTTCTCCTATTTTCACCCTTTCGTATTTAATTTCCACAAATGGACTATTTTTTATTGTACTTTTCATTGAACTCTCCCCCACTTAAAAAAGTAGAAGATTCTTCTAAACAAGTTTGCTGATTCCTTTTCAATCTAAATTTAGGAAACCTTATTGTCTATAGTCTGTCCCAGTAACTATAGACTAAACCTTTCGCTTACTTTTATTCTAATTGGAATAATTCTTGTTTCAACTATTACTTTTAAACTCCAAATATCATATTTTTTGATTTCCCTCTCCCCATTTTTTCCCTCCCTTCCTAATATGATAACATTTCGATAATCACAAAAATCCGAACCCCATATCAATACTGCCCTTCCTGAAAATTGCTTTTACATAATTTTACATAGCTCTTTACTAAAATTTCATAGCTTATCATAACATTCACTCTTCCAAAAGCAGAACAGCCAACCAGCGGAGGCAAGGAAGTATTCCATAAGAAACCCCTTGGAAGACGTCGGCACTTAATAAGCAAACCCGCAAGAAGCGGGATTTGCGAATTTAGTGTCCGCTACGTCTGGAACGGAGCGAAAGCGCGGTTTCGGTGGAATACTTCCTTGCCGCAGCGTCCCTTTATCATTCCAATAAAACAATAGCAATTCTCTTTCATCTTTCACAATCGTCTACATTATAACATACTCTGCACACTTTTAAAAGATAATGTTATTAAAATCTTCCATAAATCTTTTGAAATTTTACTACTAATCTATGATATAATGAAATATTATGCTTAACCTAAAACTATTTATAAATATGCAATACAATAAAGAAAAACTACATATTATTCATTTTATAAGGTCATTTTTAAATAATTTTTATCTAAAATTGCTATGAATAATCCAAAAGACTAATTGAAGTATTAAAATATTTACATTTTAAAAGAAAAAGTTGCAATTCACCTCCCACCCACAGAAAATGAGAGTGCTCTTGCAACAGTTTAAATAAAAAAATTTTTCCTATACTAATGCAAATTTTGTTGATTTATATCATTTAATATTTCTAATGACTTCATTTTTCGTTCTATATAATAGTTAATATATTGATTCATAATGAGAGAAAATTCCTTCAGCACTTCTTTAGATATAGTGAACGTATATAGTTTTTCAATTTCTGTCGAAATCACAAACTGCATGGTATAAATAGTGGTATCTGATAAATGCCTTGTATCTTTTACCCCTTTATTACAATTTGCACATAGGATTCCCCTTTTTTCCACACTAAAATGATGGCAATTTTCTGTTTCTTTACATCTCACACAAGAAAAAACTTGAGGACATTCTCCATTGATAGCCATCGCTTTTAATTCAAACACACGGCGAATCAATTCTTTTGGTATCGTTTCTTTTTCTATCGCACGAAAAGATTGATATAATAATTTCAACATTTGCGTTTCATCTACGTTTTCTCTGGAATAATAATCTGCTAACTCTAAAAAATAGAAGCCATAATAGGCTCCTACAAAATCATCACTCATCTTCATAAAATAATTTATCACTTCTATCGAAGAAATTGTATAGGAATTTCTCCCTTCATATAATATAAAAGTTCCATAGGAAAATGGTCTTGTCCCGGCTAAGAAAGGGCTGTTTTGCCGCCTTGCTCCTCTTGCAAAAGCGGATATCTTCCCTCTTTCCCTAGTCAAAATCACCAGACGTTTATCATATTCTCCTACCACTGATGCAGATAATATCATACCTGTTACTGTAATTGTATTTCCCATTTTTGTTCCTCACCTGATTTTAACGCTTCCGTATGATAGATTCCCTCTTTTTGAGAATCTAGATAGGAAGCGCCTTCCCCTTCGTATCTATAACGGAGATAGTCTGCAACTTTTCCTGTTTCTTCAAACGATTTCCAAAAAATACTATTTTCCATTCCGCCGCCTCCTGACTGATTATCTTTCCATTAGCATATCCTTTTCGCGGCTTCCTATACTAGATATAACTTCCAGAAAATTTGAAGCAGTTCCCCTTGACAACAATTATAAGTCTTTTTTATCATACCCAAAATTCTTTAAAAGGAAATCGCTATCTCTCCATTCTTTTTTCACCTTTACCCAAAGCTGCAAATTCACTTTCATTTCCAGCATTTTTTCTAACTCCCGGCGCGCCTGCGTTCCTATTTTTTTTAACATCGTCCCTTGTTTTCCAATCACGATGCCTTTATGTGAATCCTTCTCACAGATGATCGTCGCTTCGATATCCATGATATCACCTTTTTTTCTTTCTTTCATCTTTTCTATAGAAACAGCAATTCCATGTGGAATCTCATCTTCTAAAAGCCATAGTGTCTTTTCTCTGATGAGTTCTGCTGCAATTTGACGCATTGGCTGATCTGTAATGGTATCTTCATCATAAAGTAAAGAACCATATGGCAAATATTTGAATATACAAGAAATCACCACTTCTGTATTATCTCCTTTTAATGCGGAAATAGGAATGATTTCTGCAAAATCCATCAACTTTCGGTATGTGTCAATAAAAAGCAAAATTTCCTCTTTTTTTACTGTGTCAATTTTATTAATGATCAAAATCACTGGTGTTTTTACTTTTTTCAGTTCTTCTGCGATGTGCTGTTCTCCTGCTCCGATATATGTGGTAGGTTCTACTAACCATAACACTACATCTACTTCATTTAAAGTACGTTCTGCCACATTTACCATGTATGTCCCCAATTTATTTTTTGCCTTATGAATTCCCGGTGTATCTAAAAATACAATTTGTCCTTTTTCACAAGTATATATTGTTTGAATGCGATTTCTCGTTGTTTGGGGTTTGTCAGAAGTAATCGCTATTTTCTGTCCTATTATTTGATTCATCAAGGTGGATTTACCCACATTTGGTCTTCCTATTAATGAGGCAAAACCAGACTTAAAAGTCGCTTCGTTTCTTTCCATTCCTTTCTCCTCTGTTTTATCTTCCTAGTAATTTTTTATTTAGTCTTCCATTTCATAATCTAACTTACTAACGGATACTTCATAGGCGATACGCTTTTCTCCCTCTGTTTCCTCTGTCTTCTTGATATATTCTCTGCTCTGCACTCTTCCCCAGATGACGATCTTGCCTCCTACTTCAAAGTTTGCCGCATATCTGGCATTTCTGCCCCATGCGATGCAGGGAATATAATCTGATTTTCCATAAGGACGGTTTACCGCAACTAATAAATCCGCGATTTCTCTTCCTAATGGTGTTTTTCGATAAATAGGAGGTTTGCAAATATAGCCTTCCAAATAGATCTGATTGGTCTTTCCTGAATCTGTTCCATCTTCTAAAATTTCCCACTCTCTCACAAAAATAGAAAGTACTAAACGATTTCGGCTTCCTTCATGGCGATTATAAGAACGGAATTGACCATTTACTTCTACAATTTGTCCTTTATAATCCCTTGTCACATCTACTAGCCTTTCCGATACCATAAGGGGAATAATATCCGGTTGGTTACTCAGACGGTTGACGGATACTTCTAACATATAAAAGCCCTCGCCAAACACTTCATGACTGAATTCAAAATCAGAAACTACTTCACCAATAATTGCTACCCTATTGTTTTCCATAACCTTATCTGTCATTTTTGTATTTCTCCCTTCTTTAGGCTCAGATTCTACCCCTTCTAGGCTCTGATAACCCCTTGTAATTTTGTCCACTACTATATTTATGCAGGACCTTATCAAATTATTCCAAAAATTTTATACCTTTTTGAGTTTTCCCTCAAAAAAAATTTTTATACAGAATAAACGCATTTTTTTGTTACAGTTCAGCCTGTTTGAAAGTCAAAGGGGGACGCTCCGGC
>CANRVK010000273.1 GCA_947643285.1 uncultured Eubacteriaceae bacterium | reverse complement strand
CGAATTTAGTACCACTACGTCTGGAACGGAGCGAGAGCGCGGCTTCGTTGGAATATATCCTTGCCTAAGCGACCCTTTCTAACCTCCTGTTCCCCCTATCACAAAAGAAATCTAAAAGAAATAGAAAAGAAATGATACCCCCAAACAAAAGAAATAGAAAAATTAGAAAAAAATGAAAAAAAAAGTTGACTTTTTCCATTTTTATGGTATACTAATATTCATGTCAGGGATAGAATAACCTGAGAAAAGCCGGTGTGGCGGAATGGCAGACGCGCCAGACTCAAAATCTGGTAATGGCAACATTGTACGAGTTCAAGTCTCGTCACCGGCAGGATATATCACAAGATATAGCAAAGAAGTTGTTATATCTTTTTTTGCTTATAGATTTATATACATATCTTCTATTTTGTAGTCTTATCTTCTTATCTCCCTTTTTCTTACCAATCATCTGAGGAAATTTTTCATCATTTCAATATTTGATACATCGACTTTTCGGCAAAAACATGGTATATTTATAAAAGAACAATTTTGGCTGGAAAAAGGAGGAAATTCTATGGTGTGTAGAGAATGTCAGATAAAAATACCGGATTTTATTGAGGAACGGATGTCAATAGAAGATTTAGAGGAATTTCTTTGTCATGTCACCTCATGTCAGGATTGTTACGAAGAACTAGAGATCATGCTGACGATTTGTGTAGGTTTACAGGAATTAGAGGAAGAGAAAAATATTTCTTATAATTTTAAAGATATGTTAAAAGAAAAAATTCGTCAAGCGGAATATAAGTGTAAAAGATACAAAAGTTTTTATCAGACAAGAGGAATTATTCTATTTTTTATGCACATGATATTATTAATCGGGATTTTCATACAAATTTTACAATGGATATCATAGAAAGGAAAGCAGGTCGAATGGAAAAATTATTGTTAATAGATGGAAATAGCATTTTAAATAGAGCTTTTTATGGTTTGCCAGATTTATCCACTTCTCAGGGAGTGCATACGAATGCGATATTAGGATTTTTTAATATATTAATGAAGATTATGGAAGAAGAAAAACCAGATTATCTGACAGTAGCATTTGATGTCCATGAACCTACTTTCCGGCATGAGATGTATGAAGCATATAAAGGTACTAGAAAACCAGCCAAAGAAGAATTTTTACAGCAGCTTCCTATCATGAAAGAATTATTAAAAGCTATGGGAATCTGTATTTTAGAAAAGGCAGGATATGAAGCAGATGATATTTTAGGTACAATCGCAAAACAGGCAGAAAAAGAAGGGATAGAAGTTTCTTTAGTTTCAGGAGATAGGGATTTATTGCAAATCGCTTCTGAGGGGATTAAAATTCGTATCCCGAAAACAAAGCATGGTGTAACAGAGGTGGAAGATTATTATCCAAAAGATGTGACAGAGAAGTATGGAGTATCTCCAACAGCATTTATTGATATGAAAGGTCTTATGGGAGATGCTTCCGATAATATTCCGGGAGTGCCGGGAATCGGGGAAAAGACGGCTGCTAAAATTATCAAAGAATTTGGAAGCATTGAAAATGCAAAAGAGCATTTAGAAGAGATCATGCCGCTAAAAGCGAGAGAGGCGATTCGGAATCATTATGATCTGGCACAACTGAGTAAAAAATTAGCTGTGATTAAGACGGACTGTGAATTAGAGTATCAGATTGCAGATGGGAAAGTCGGAGATTTTTTTACAGAAGAAACATTACAAATGTTTCATAAATTAGAGTTTAAAAATCTGATCGCTAAGTATTTTCCTCAAAATACACCGAAAAAACAGATTGTGGAAAATTTTCAGTGGGTGGAAGATTTTTCAAAAGCAGAAGAAATTTTTTCCAAGGCGAAAAAAGCAAAAAAGATTGGTACAAGCTGTATAGGAGAAGAGAGATTCTTGGGAATTACCCTCACTTTTGGAGAGAAGGACTGTTATTTTATTTTGGCAGGGGGATTTCTGACAGAAGAATTTTTGTTGGATAAATGGAATCAGTTATTAGAGGAAAGCGAGGAAGTTATTTTTCTGGATTTAAAACAGAATCTGCCTTTTTTAGAAAAAGAAGAATATAGGAAGATGTTTGATGTAAAGGTTGCTGCTTATTTATTGAATCCTTTAAAGGAAACGTATCAATATGAAGATATTGGCAGTGATTATCTTGAAATAGAAAAGCCATCTCGCACAGAACTACTTCAGAAACTCAGTTTGGAAAAGGCGATGGAAGAAAAAAGGGAAGAATTTCTTAAATATGTCTGTTATACCAGTTATATTCCATTTCTAGCGGAAGAAATTTTGAAACAAAAATTAAAAGAGCAGGGAATGGAGAAATTGTTTTCTGAGATAGAGATGCCATTAATTTTTACTCTTTATCATATGGAAAAGGCAGGAATACGGGCAGAAAAAGAGATGCTTTCTGCATATGGAAAGAAATTAGGAGAACAGATAGCAAAGTTAGAGAAGAGTATTTATGAAAAGGTAGGAGAGGAATTTAATATCAATTCCCCTAAACAATTAGGAGAGATTTTATTTGGAAAACTGAAACTAGAAGGTGGGAAGAAAACAAAGACAGGGTATTCTACTGCTGCCGATGTATTAGAAAAATTAGCTTTTGATTCTCCAGTTGTGTCTGATATTTTAGAATATAGACAACTGACGAAATTAAAATCTACTTATGCCGATGGACTTATTTCCTATATTGGAGAGGATAATCGGATTCACAGTAAATTTAATCAGACGATTACTGCGACAGGGCGAATCAGCAGTACAGAGCCGAATTTACAGAATATTCCAATAAAAATGGAACAGGGAAGAGAAATCAGAAAAGTATTTGTGCCAGAAGAAGATTATGTTTTTATAGATGCGGATTATTCACAGATAGAATTGCGAGTGCTCGCACATATGTCCGGTGATGAGAAATTGATTGAAGCATATAAGAAAGCAAAGGATATTCATCGGATCACAGCATCAGAAGTTTTTCATGTGCCATTTGAAGAGGTCACTTCTTCCCAGAGAAGTAATGCGAAGGCGGTTAATTTCGGCATTATCTATGGAATCAGTTCTTTTGGTTTGAGTAAGGATTTGAATATTTCTAAGGAAGATGCAAAAGAATATATGGATCATTATTTTGCAGCATATCCAAAGATAAAGAATTTTATTGATTCTTTGGTAGAAACAGCAAAAGAAAAAGGATATAGTGAAACATTATTTGGGAGAAGAAGACCTATTTTAGAATTACAATCTTCTAATTTTCAGAAGCGTTCTTTTGGAGAACGGATTGCGATGAATTCTCCTATTCAAGGCACAGCGGCGGATATTATTAAGATCGCCATGATACAGGTGGATAATCGTTTACAAAGAGAAGGACTGCGTTCTCGATTAATTTTGCAGGTGCATGATGAATTATTGATAGAAGCTCATAAAGACGAGATAGAGCAGGTGAAAGTGATTATGGAAGAAGAAATGCAACATGCGGCTTCTTTAGAGGTTAAGTTAGAAATTGATATGAACATAGGAAAAACGTGGTTTGATGCGAAGTGATAAAAAAGGAGAAATAAAAGATGATGATAGGAGGAGAAGGGAATGGTTATCGGTGTTACAGGTGGTGTGGGAGCAGGGAAATCTTTTGTATTATCTATCATAGAAGAAGAATTTGATGCGAAATTATTACATGCAGATGAAATTGCTCATCAATTAACCGAGCCAGAACATAGTTGTTACGAACGGATTGTAGAAGAATTTGGAACGGGAATTTTAAAAGAGGATCAGACGATAGATAGAAATAAATTAGCAGAGATTGTATTTGGAGATCCATCTGCATTAAAAAAATTGAATCATATTGTACATCCTATGGTAAAAGAATATATTCAAGGAGAAATTTCTTGCATTTTATTAGAAGACCCGGCAAAAATCATTGTGATAGAAGCCGCTTTATTGATAGAAGATCATTATGAGGAAATCTGTGATGAAATTTGGTATGTGAAAGCAGATGAGGAAATAAGAAGAAAGAGGCTAAAGGAAAATAGAAATTATACCGATGAAAGAATTGATAAAATAATAAAAAATCAATTAAAAGAATCGGAATTTGAAAAAAATTGTCAAAGGATAATCAATAATAATGGAAATATAGAAAAAACCAGACAAGAAATAAAAAATGCACTGGAATTTTAGTGAAATCCATGGTATTCTATAGCTATGCGTAAAAGAGGAAATATCCTTATGGTGGAGGCATTATAAGACTATGGGAGAAAGAGAAAGAAAAAGATATCCAGATCATATGGTCTTTGGTTTGGATATTGGAACACGAAGTGTCGTTGGAACAGTAGGCTATATGGAGCATAAAAAATTTAAAGTAGTGGCGCAATGTGTGAAAGAACATGACACCAGAGCAATGATGGACGGACAGATACATGATATCGCAAAAGTAGGACAAATCATCTATAAGATAAAGATGCAGTTAGAAAATATGCTGGGGATAGAATTGACAGAGGTCTGCATCGCGGCAGCAGGTCGTGTGTTAAAAACAGCGACAATGCATGTAGAACAAACTCTTGAAGAGGAAACGTTAATCACAAACGAACATATTTATTCTTTAGATATGTTAGGAGTGGAAACTGCTCATGAGAGTTTGAGAAAAGAAGAGATGGATATCCGTTTTTATTGTGTTGGCTATACGGTGGTAAAATATTATCTCAATGGGTATGAAATAAGTCAGTTAGAAGGGCATAAAGCGAGAAAAGTAGGGGCGGATGTATTAGCTACTTTTTTGCCGGAAGAAGTGGTAGACAGTTTATATGCAGCAGTGGAAGAGGCACAGCTTCA
>CANRVK010000272.1 GCA_947643285.1 uncultured Eubacteriaceae bacterium | reverse complement strand
AGAAATAAAATCTGCTTTAGAAGAGGCTGGAATGGAATTTATCACTTGTTACGATGCATTTACAAAAAATCCTCCTGAAAAAGAAAGTGAGAGAATTTATATTATCGCCAGAGAAAAAGGAAAAAAAGAAAGGAATTTATCATTATGACAAATACAAGCGACTATATTGTGCGGGCGACCGCTGCGAACAGCCAAATCCGCGCTTTTGCAATTCAATCCAGAAATTTAGTGGAAAAAGCAAGACAAGTACATCATACCAGTCCTGTCGCAACCGCCGCTCTTGGACGTCTATTGAGCGGAGCTGCTATGATGGGCAGTATGATGAAAGGAGAAAATGATATCTTAACACTTCAAATGAAAGGAGATGGACCTATCCAAGGTATCACCGTGACGGCTGATTCCCATGCCAATGTCAAAGGATATGTAGGCAATCCTAATGTACTAATTGGTGCTAATTACGCAGGTAAATTAGATGTAGGAGCTGCGATTGGATATGGAACACTCAGTGTCAGCAAAGATTTAGGGTTAAAAGAACCTTATAACAGTCAAATCCCTCTGACTACCAGTGAAGTGGCAGAAGATTTAACCTATTATTTTGCAAAATCCGAACAAGTCCCTTCTGCCGTTGGATTAGGAGTATTAATGTCAAAAGAAAATACCGTAGAACAAGCAGGAGGTTTTATCATTCAGCTCATGCCATTTGCAGAAGAATCTGTGATTGATATACTAGAAAAGAAAGTAGAAGAAATCACCTCTGTCACTACTTTATTAGGAGAAGGATATACTCCAGAAATGTTATTAGAAAAGATATTGGGAGATTTTGGATTGGAAATTCTGGACACATTGCCTTCCCAATTCTCCTGTAATTGCTCCAAAGATAAAGTATTAAAAGCATTGATCAGCATCGGAAAAAAAGAATTAAGGGAAATGATCACAGAGGGAAAAAGTATTGAAGTTCATTGTCATTTCTGTAATACAAATTATGAAATCAGCGTAGAAGAAATGAAACAGTTACTATAATAAATACTATCCTGTTTCTTTTGAAATTTGACTTCGTGTATTTTTTTACCAAAAATTTACCTTATAGATGTGAATTTATAATTGTTTTGGGGATATTTTGACAAAGGTTGAGAAAGGTTCGCAGAGGGAAGGAAGTATTCCAACGAAGCCACGCTCTCGCTCCGTTCCAGACGTAGCGGACACTAAATTCGCAAATCCCGCTTCCCCGCGGGTTTGCTTATTAAGTACCAACGTCTTCCAAGGGGCTTCTTTTGGAATACTTCCTTCTCTCTGCTAGTTTATCGGCTATTCTAGGGGGATTTAAAAATAAGTAGTACAGACTTCTTATTCTTGATTCAAATTAAATACATACTCTTTACGATGTTTCGTTACAAAATATCAAAAAACTATTGATACGCTTTTTGATGAATAATAGAAACGCGAGATATTACAACAATATAAAAATAAAATATCTCGCGTTTTATTCTATTCTACATACCTACTATATGCATCACACAATTTATCGGCTATAACTTTAACAGCAGGAACTACTACTGTATTTCCTAACAAATCAAAAGCCTTCGCTAAACCTGTTCTATTATCATCAAACATTGATAAATTATAGTTTTCAGGATAACCAAACATTCTGAGTCCTTCTCTTATTGTTAATTTTCGTATTCCAGCTCCATCAATTACAGCAATATGAGAAACATCGGCAGCAACTAGAGTAGGTGCTACATCACTAGAATCTAGAATTTTTGTAAATTCAAAACTCAATTTTCCAGATACTATATTATAACCAGATGGTTTCGTTTCATCTTGCTTACGAATACTTCTTTTTGAACCATTTTCCATTTCTATTTCTATTATATCCTTGGGATGTTCTTTTACTAGATATCCCTTTTCTACTAAATCATCAAGCATCTCCTTCAAGTTTTCTGAATGGTGAAAAGTAGCTATTTGATCTAAAGTAAGCGGCATTCCATCCATTTAATCCCAATCTCTTCTGCCCAATGTTTTTTTCTTCTTTCCTTAAAAAGTTTCTCTATAATAATTTTCTGTTCTTCTGTTATTTCGCCTTTTAATCCGATATCCCAGCTATGAATATTGTTAGCTCCTCCCCGTTTATCTTTGATCGCTTTACCATGTAATTCTTCAGGCTTGTAATGTTTCAATAAACATCTAGTAAAATGTGTGTCTTCTAATTGCATACCATGTTCTAACACATCGCCTACAACCACTCGCTTTTCACCAAAATGATCCATATCAATATATCTATCTTTTGTTCCAACAATAAAGACTCTTTTTCTTAGTTGAGGAACTCCAAATTTCTGACATTCCAACAATTTCCATTCTACTTTATAGCCAAGATTATTTAATGACTTCAAAATAGTCTTTAAAGTTCTCCCTATTTTATCCTTATTACTCTCTCTATCATGTAATACAAGACCCTCTACATTTTCAAGTATAAATCCATAAGGCTTTTTCTCACGTAAAATTCTCTCAACTTCAAAAAATAATGTTCCTCTTGTGTCCAGAAAACCTAATCCTTTTCCAGCCGTGCTAAAAGCCTGACATGGAAATCCTGCAAGTAAAACATCAAAATCAGGAATGTCATCTGTTGATACTTGACAAATATCTCCAACAAGATTATTTTGTTCAAAATTATCTCTTAATGCTTGAACTGCATATGGTTTAACTTCTGAAGTAAGCACACATTCCGTTTCAAATCCTCTTTCATGAAATGCCTGTTCAAATCCAAGTCTGATTCCACCCATGCCAGCAAATAAATCAATAAATTTCACACTCATATTATTTCTCCTCAAATATCTCTTGACATATTATCAGAATACTATTATTTATTTACCTGTTGTTCTTTTTCAGGCTTGAGTACAAGACAATTGTTTATCTTATCCAAATATATTTGAAAACCCTTTTCAAATAAACTCTTTATCTTTATATCTAAAACTGTTACAAATTTTTTAACTTAAATCAAAATATCGTAATTTACAGGTGTATAAAACATCTTTTTAATTTCTTCTGCTTCTTTTGTTCTTCCTAATATCCACATTAATTTTGTAACAACTGCTTCTAACGTCATATCATATGCTTCTATTAATTCATATTTTTCTTTAATTTTATATCCTACTTTATATACTGCCATGTCACTTCCTTCATGTGGCACTTGTGTAGTCATCACAATTGTTTTTCCAGATTTTATCCAATCTTCTATGGCATCAATAAAACTATTATTTTCGCTAAAGGGAACTCCGCCCACTCCGAAACTCTCTATGATAATCGCATCATAATGTTCTTTGAGATAAGGGAAAATGGTTGCATCTACTCCGGGTATCAATTTAAGTACAAAAATATCCGTATTAAGATTATGATAAAATGTTGGTTTTCTCAAGCTCTTTTCTTTTTTTATATATGGTATCGTTTTTCCATCTCTCATAATAGCGAGTTCTGGAAAATCTATACTCGAAAATGCATGAAAACTTTTTGTTCTTGTCTTTCTCGCCCTCGTTCCAGCGATCACAGAATTATCGAATAAAACTACCACTCCGCCATTGTTCTCCCCTGCTGCATAGAGAAAACTATTTAATAAATTTGCTTTCGCATCTGTGATATCCTTATCAATAGGCTGCTGTGCTCCTGTTAATACAATCGGTTTTTCTACATTTTGTATCAGATAAGAAAGTGCCGCAGCGGTATATGCCATCGTATCTGTTCCATGCAAAATTACAAATCCATCATATTTTTCATAATTTTTTTCTATTGTCTGTGCGACTTTGAGCCAATGTTTCGGCGTCATATTGGTACTGTCAATATTAAAAAGCTGTATAATATCCACATTACAAATTTCTTTGATATCTGGCACATAATTTAAAATTATCTCTGGTTTGATTTCAGGAGATAAACCATCTTTTGTCTTTTTCGATGCTATTGTTCCTCCTGTCGCTATCACCAATATCTTTTTTCTTTCTCGTTTCATTTTTTCTCCATTTCCAAACCACTTTTCTAACTGCTCCCACAGAAAAGCCTGTGATTTTTTCTACTACTGATTTATCAAGATTCTTTTTCCTTATTTATTTTTTTCAGATATTCTATAATCTCTTTTTCATATCCATTTTCAGATGGCTTATAAAAAATCTGTCCCACTAATTCATCTGGCAGATATTGTTGTTTGACATAATGATCTTGAAAATTATGAGGATATTGATATCCGATTCCACGAGAGAGATTCTTTGCTCCCTTATAATATCCATCTTGTAAATGTGCTGGCACACCAGCAACTTTCACATTTTCTACTACTTTCATAGCTTCTTCTATTCCAATAAGCGCTGTATTACTTTTTGGAGCGGTCGCCACATAAGAAGCAGCTTGAGAGAGTATAATTTTCGCCTCTGGCATACCTACACGTTCTACCGCTAAAGACGCCGCAACAGCTACTGAGAGAGCCTGTGGGTCTGCATTTCCTACATCTTCAGAAGCACAAATGATAATTCTTCTAGCGATAAATGTGATACTCTCTCCTGCATATAACATCTTAGCTAAATAATATAGTGTCGCGTCTGGATCAGATCCACGCATACTTTTGATAAATGCAGAAATCGTATCATAATGATTATCCCCTTCCTTATCATAGCGCAGTATTCTTTTTTGTATACATTCAGAAGCAGTTTTTAAATCAATATGAATCTTTCCGTCTTCTTGTCTTTCTGTTGTCAATATACCTAATTCCAGCGCATTTAACGCCGTTCTGGCATCTCCATTTGCCATATCCGCCAAAAATTCTACCGCTTCTTGTTCTATCACAGCCTGATAGATTACCA
>CANRVK010000271.1 GCA_947643285.1 uncultured Eubacteriaceae bacterium | reverse complement strand
CTTATTAAGTACCAACGTCTTCCAAGGGGCTTCTTATGGAATACTTCCTTGCCTTAAGCTAGTTTTTCGATTATTCTGTGATATGGGAGATTTTTTACATCTTTGGTAAATATTTTCATTTTATGAATAGATAAGTGTATATTATGGTATGGCAGTGGAAGGATAATTATAATCGCTTATGAAATTTGAAGAGGGAGAATCACTTCTGTGGAGAATATACCTTCTTCATGCTGACGGTTTATGCAGCCGCCGTATTTTGATACAATGCTGTCTATTCTAGCCAGCCCAAAACCATGCCCTTCCTCTGTCTTTGTTGTCCGATATTTTCCATGTACCTTATGAATAGGGCGGTTCATGGAGTTGGTGATGCACAAATAGAATTTTCCTTTTATCACATCTAGGTAAATGCGGATAAAACGATCTGCTGGATTGGAAAGTTCCATACAGGCTTCTATCGCATTGTCCATCAGATTTCCGACAACAATACAGAGTTCTAAATCAGAACATTCAAATTGCTTTGGAACAATGGCTTTTGCGTTTATTGCAATCTGTCTGCTTTTGGCTATAGAAATTTTACTATTTAAAATCGCATCTACCATAACATTTCCTGTTTTAATCACAGTATCTACAGTACTCAAATCTGTAGTAAGCTGATCTAGATAGGCATCTAATTGTTGATATTGTCCTTGGGACAAGTATGCTTTCATCATTTGAACATGATTGTGATAATCATGTCGCCAGCCGCGTACTTGTTGATACATATTCTGTACGTCGTCATAATATTTGGCGATCAGTTCACTTTGAAAATTATGGATTCGTTTTTCTGTAATATGATAGAGCAGCCATCTATTTAGAAAAATCAAAAAAATAAGAAATAAAATTATTGCTGCTACAGTAGCAGATATATACCAAATCATGTCAGACTCCTTTCATAAAAATCAGCGTTTGATATTTCCTTTAGTTTCTATTATTTTGTATCCTTTCGGATATATTGTATCAATGCTTGACTCGCTTCATGATACAGCCGTCTGGAAAGTGTCAATACTTCTCCTGTTTCTAATAAAACAGAAGTACGATTCAATTTCTGAATATAAGCTAGGTTGACCAAGCAGGAACGATGGATTCGGAAAAAGGTATTTTGTGGGAGTTGCTTTTCTAACTCACTTAAATTCATACGAAATGTCAGTTCTTGATCTTTTACATGAATGTTCACTGTATGCGAAAATACCTCAATATATCGGATCTCATCTATATAAATCCGAGTAATTTCTCCCTCTGAATTGAGCAAAAGGGAAGCCCGCTGTTTCGTCAGATTTTGTGCTATATGAGAAAGCACCTCATTTAGTTTTTCTTGAGTCACAGGCTTAAGCAGATAATGAAATGCATGTACTTCATATCCTTGTGCCATATAATCTGTAAAACCAGTAATAAAAATAATGGGAATAAATTTATCCACTGTGCGGATTTTTTTCGCGAGTTCCATTCCATCCATTTGTTTCATTTGCACATCTAACAGTAAAAGATCACAAGATTTATCTTCACTCCACTCGAACCAAAAACTTTCTGCTGACGAAAATTCACGCACGGAAGTAAAAATCCCTGTCATATTGCTCCAGATATCAATTTTTTCTTTCAAATAATTTATCTGTGTGATTTCATCATCACAAATTCCAATTGTAATCAGCATAATTTTACCCCCTTTCTATAGTACAGGAAATAGTATAGCAAAAAAAAGAGAAAACGAGAAGAAAAATATAAAAGATTATAAAATTGTTGTTACAGTTTAGGCTACTTTAGAGTCAAAGGGGACGCTATGGCAAGGAAGTATTCCAACGAAGCCGCGCTCTCGCTCCGTTCCAGACGTAACGGACACTAAATTCGCAAATCCCGCTACTTGCGGGTTTGCTTATTAACGGGCAGGCGTCTTCCAAGGGGCTTCTTTTGGAGCTACTTCCTTGCCTTAAGCGGAATTTTGTTTTTTCTGTGAATAGAAACCATATCTGGAGCGGTGCGGTTACACACCAAGAATTTAGTGTCTATTACGTGATGAAGAAAAGAATATTTGATTTTTCAAAATTCTTTTGCTATAATCAGGCTAGAAAGGAATTTATTTGTTATAATGAATACATAAATGAGTAATAGGTATCTTGTCAAACGGAGATGTTTTAAGGATACCTATTTTTTATTATAGATTAAGTTTGAGGATTTTAAAAAGTAATGATTAAAATAAATTTTAGGAGGGATTATTATGGAAGAATTAGAGTATCAAATAAAGAATGGAAATGGAAAGATAGGGGAACAGGGGAAAATATTATTAAAAGCAGAACTTTATCCTTGCTATCTGGATTTAAAATTAGAAAAAATCTGCGAAGTGGAAAAAGTGGAAGTCTGTATTTTAGATGGGAAATTTTTACTTTATTCTAGTGTAGATGGAGTCGATTATCATTATTTTCAAAAGGGAGAGAAAGTAGGATATCTGCGGATTTTCTTACTTTATCAAAAGGGAAATGGAGATGCTGTAATACAGAACGTGAAGGTTTTTGGTTATAGAACACAGGAAAATGTAAAAGAAGTGGTATATCAGCCAGTTCATGAGTTTCAAGGCTGTGAATATGACAGAACATTTACAGAAGAAGATACGATTCAAGCTGTTTATGAGATGGTTGAAAGAGTCATAGGGAAACAATATGTATCATGGTTTTTGTTAGAATTAAAAGAGAATAAGGGAGATTATTTTCGTTTACAAATGGACGGTGAACAGGTGAAAATTACTTCTAATACAGGAGTGGGATTAGCAGTAGGAATTAATTGGTATTTAAAATATTTTTGCTTTGTGAATGTAGCCAGATTAGGTGAAAATCTGAAGATGCCAGAAAAAATGCCTGTGATAGAGAAAGCAGAAGAACACCATACAAATTTATCCATACGATATGCTATGAATTATTGTACTCATTCTTATTCTATGGCATTTTGGGAAGAAGAGGAATGGCAAAAGGAAATAGATTATCTCGCTTTAAATGGAGTGAATTTAGTGTTAGACATCACTGCACAGGAAGAAGTATATCGAAGATTTATGGAAAAATTAGGATATACACACGAAGAGATTAAAAACTATATCACAGGTCCAGTATATTATGCATGGGCATTTATGGCAAATATCTATGGAGTGGGTGGACCGATGCCGGATAGTTGGTTTGAAAGAAGGGTTAAATTAGCAAGAAAAAACCAATGGAAAATGCGACGATTAGGCATGAAAGTTGTTCTACAGGGATTTAGTGGGATCGTACCTGTGGATATAAAGAAAAAGATTCCAGATTTGGAAGTGATAGAACAAGGGTTATGGTGTAATCTGCCAAGACCAGCAATGCTTAAAACAGATACCAAAGGATATCGAGATTGTGCAAAGTTATTTTATGAGAGTCAGAGAGAGGTATTAGGAAATACCAGTGAATTTTTTGCTGCTGATCCTTTTCATGAAGGAGGAAATGCAGAAGGGATAAAAAAAGAAGTAATGAGTAAGACCATTATGGAAGAAATGTTAAATTATCGAAAAGATGCTGTTTGGATATTACAGGGTTGGGGAGGAAATCCATCAAAAGAATTGTTAGAGGGAGTAAAGGATTATAAAGAAGACCATATTTTAATTCTAGATTTATATGCAGAAAAAATGCCGCGTTGGCAAGAGAATCAGTTTCAAAAAACGCCGTGGGTATATTGTATGCTCAATAATTTTGGAGGCAGATTAGGTCTCAGAGGGCATCTTCAGACGATCACAAAAGAAATACCAAAAATCGCGAAACAGAGCCATTGCAGAGGAATCGGAATTACGCCAGAAGCAAGTAATACAAATTCGATGTTAAATGATTTATTTTTTGAAACAATTTGGGAAGAGAAGGAAATAGAGTTAGAAAAATGGCTGAGAGATTATGGAAAGCGCAGATATAGAAAAGACAGTGAAAACCTATATCAGGCATTACTGATATGGAAAGATACTGCTTATGATCCACTCTATAACACAAGAGGAGAAGGGGCAGCAGAAAGTGTGATAAATGCAAGACCTAAGTTAGATATCACAAAAGTTTCCGAGTGGGGAAATGTAAAAATTGAATATGATAAGAAATTATTTCAAAGAGGAGTAGAACTGTTTTTAAAAGAGTACGAGGAATTAAAAGAGGTAGCAGGATATCTTTATGATGCAATAGATTTAAAAAGACAAATGATCGCGAATGAAGAAGAGGAATTGTTAAAAGAGATGACAGAAGCATTTCAGAATGGGGAAAAACAGAAATTTGAATACATAGCAGAAAAATTTTTGAAAAATATTGATTTACAGGAAGAAAATTTAGCAAAGTGCGAGGATTTTTCATTAGCGAAATGGTTAGAACAGGCAGATAAAATAACAAAAGATATGGATGACTTTTCAAAAGATTTATTTCAGATAAATGCGAGAGCATTAATCACTACATGGTATTCCCAAAAAGCCTCAGAAGGCGGAAAACTGCATGATTACGCAAATCGACAGTGGGCAGGTCTTACAGGTCAATTTTATAAAAAGAGATGGGAAATGTGGATAGAGAATATGAGAGAAATACTTTCGGGGAATCAGAAAGAGGAAGTGGAATTTTATGATTGGGAATGGAATTGGGTGATACAAATAAACGGATATAAAAAAGAGAAGAGAACATTTTAAACAAAGGTTCGCGAAGGTTCGCGACGGCAAGCACCTATTCCAACGAAGCCGCGCTCCCGCTCCGTTCCAGACGTAACGGACACTAAATTCGCAGCCCCGCTCCTTGCGGAACTGCTCATTAAGTGCCGACGTCTTCCAAGGGGCTTCTTTTGGAATAGGTGCTTGCC
>CANRVK010000270.1 GCA_947643285.1 uncultured Eubacteriaceae bacterium | reverse complement strand
TGTGGAAGAGGGGCTGACCGTAAATTGGACTACGAGTGATGCTTCTATTGCTACAGTAGATAGAAATGGTTTAGTAACTTATCATGCAGTGGGTAGAGTAATTATTACCGCGACGGTTTCAGGTGTGCCAAATGCTACCGATGCCTGTTATTTTGAAATTCAAAATCCAGCGGAGTCGATTACACTCAATCCTACTTCTGCAAGTATTAAAGTGGGATCGACAGTGACGATTACACCTATGATATCTCCTGATAATGTTTCCGATACTTCACTCACATGGTCTTCTTCTAATCCAGAAATCGCGACAGTGGATAGAACAGGAGTGGTAACTGGTGTCGCAGCAGGCGGTACAACAATCACTTGTACAACATCGAATGGTTTAACAGCAACTTGTACGGTTACAGTTTTACAGCCAGCCGCTTCTATTACATTAAATTATGATGCTATTACAGTGAAAAAGAATACTATTTTTTATTTGAGCGCACAGATTTTGCCTACCGATGCTTATGATAAAACAGTTGTATGGACTTCTTCTGATGAAGAATTAGCAACTGTATCAGAAGATGGTACAGTAACAGCATTAGGAGTAGGAGAG
Source organism: uncultured Eubacteriaceae bacterium (assembly GCA_947643285.1). GTDB lineage: Bacteria > Bacillota > Clostridia > Lachnospirales > Lachnospiraceae > MGBC136627. The sequence goes on along the minus strand of CANRVK010000270.1, from coordinate 4,307 downwards.
GTGATTATTACCGCAACAAGTGTGGATAATCCAGAATTAGTGGCAGACTGTATTGTTACGATAACAGAAGATGTTTCTGGACTCACTTTAAATGCCAGAGAAAAGACAATTAAAGTGGGAGAAGAGTTTTTATTAATACCTACTATTCGACCTAGTGATGCACAAAATAGAGGTGTGACATTTACTTCCAGCGATCCTACTATCGCATCAGTAGATGCAAATGGTTTGATTAAAGGTTTAAAGGGCGGTGTAGTAATTATCACTGTAAAAACAGTAGAACGAGGATTGATGGCTACTTGTACGATTACAGTACAAGAGGATATCACGGGTATCAAGTTAGATGAAACGGATATCTATATAGGAAAAGGAGCGAATAAACAAATAACTTATACTGTAACTCCAGAAAGTGCGACGCAAAAGAGGCTTAATTGGTCTTCTAGTGATCCGTCGATTGTTATTGTAGATGGTTATGGCAATATTCACGGTGTGAATTTAGGAACAGCTATTATCACAGCTACAGCGATGGACGGCACAGGGATAAAAGCAACTTGTAAGGTGACAGTTATAGAACAGGGAACTTCTATCACTTTAAACACAGAAATGATTAAATTGATGGAAGGAGAACAATTCCAACTCACCTATACTATTTTGCCTACTACTACTTCTATTCAGAAAGTGGAATGGTCTTCTAGCGATGCCTCTGTTGCAAAAGTAGATGCTTCTGGTATGGTGACGGCAGTAAAAGAAGGAGAAGCGAAAGTCAAAGTATCTATGACAGATGGAAGCGGTTTATTTGCAGTTTGTACTGTTATTGTGACACCAGCGCACCCAATTACCGATATCAGGGTGAATACAACAGAAACTACTATGGTGAATGGAGAGAGCAGAACTTTTACAGCAAGGGTAACGCCAAGAAATACAACAGAATCCTTTACTTGGGTATCTAGTGATACGGGTGTTGTCAGAATAGATGAAAATGGAAATGCAACAGCAGTAGGACCGGGTACTTGTACCATAACAGCGGTATCCAGTTTAGGCGGTGTAGAAGGTGAATGTACCATAACAGTTTTAGGTCTTACAGCTAGTTCTATTAACTTAGAACAATATGATACCTATGATTTATATTTAGATGGAGCACCGACAGGTGTGACATGGTTTTCAAGAAATAAACGAGTTGCAACGGTCAATAATAGAGGAGTAGTGACTGCAAGACAGGCAGGAACAACAACAATCGTGGCCAGAATGAATGGCAAATTAGTATCTTGTGAAATTACAGTAGAAAAATTAGTAAAATAACAAGAATGACGAAAAATGTCAATTTTATTGAAAATATTTTCTTATTATTTTTCTGAATTTTTGGAAACTAGACAAGTGATCACTCATATTATGAAGTGTAAACCAAATCTATTGGAGGATACAAAAATGAGTGATTTAGCAGCAACAAATTGTGGTGGCGGATGCGGATGTGACACAGGATGTGGTGGAAGCTGTGGTGGCGGATGCTCTAACGTATGTGGAAATAATATGTGGATTATTATCTTACTTCTTTGCTGTTGTGGTGGAAGCTTTGGCGGAAGCTGCGGTGGAAGTTGTGGCGGAAGCTGCGGCGGTGGCTGTGGCTGTGGAGACAATAGCTGCTGGATAATTATTCTATTATTATTCTGCTGTGGCGGCTGTGGTTTTGGCGGCGGCTGCGGTGGAAACTGCCTTTGCTAGTTCATATAATGAATAAAAGGAGTTGTCATTTTTAATTTATTAGGAGTGGCAACTCCTTTTTGTATACTGACAACGGGTATTTTTAAACACAAAAAAATATTATGTGATAAAAATTAATAAAAGATTATCATAAAATGAAATATATGACATAAAAGTTTCATTCTGTGATAACCTTTTTTCTATATATAACAGCTCACAAAGTAAAGCCATATTTGTTACAATTAAGATAATTTACGAAAGTATAATGGCATTTCTTAATAAGTTGGAACATTCCAATAAAACATACATAATAAAACAAATAAATAATATTCAGCCTCTTTATTTCTTTTTTCTAAACTCTGATCTTTGGCTTTATCTTTCATACATGTTTCATCAATTCCATAGACGGTATTACCATCTACATAAAGCTGCCATTTCATTTTCTCTTACCTCCATTGAACGGCTATTTACTCTTAATGTATGTAAGAAATGTGTTTAAGTTATCCTTCTAATACAAAATTTTATGGAAAATATCATACCAGAAAAATAAAATGCATATAATTATCAAAGAAAACAAGAAGAGGTTTTAGACATGGAAAATTTAGAAGGTGTTAGTATGACAGAATTAGATGCTTTAGTGTCTGATAATAAGATGCAAATGTTAAAAGCAGCACTTCCCTATATCTCAGCAACTCAACAGCAAGTATTATCTATTTATGTAAAAGTATTAGAATTAAATAATACCATACAATTAGTTCATAAAGAAGAGAGCAGGAAAGTTGGAATATGTTCTGTTTCAGAACAGAAGAGAAATACAACAGAAATGTTAAATACGATAAAACGTTATTGTACAGATGCAGAAAAAGAAATGATTGATTTATTTATGAATTTTTTTAGTGCTTTTCGGATGTATAATACATATCAAGAATTAATGCCAAAAGAAAATACAAAAGAACCTAGAGTACAAAAAGAACAAAAGGAAGGAATAAATCCTATGGAGGCATTAAAAAGTATGCTCTCACCAGAACAAAAGAGCATGTTGGATACATATTCCACATTATTGTCTTCTATTAAATAGAACGCAATAGAAACTATAAAATTTTTGATGGATAGAAAGGAAGAGAAGGAATGATGAATAATATGGATTGGATTAATAACTCCAATTTACAAAAAATAAATCCCCAAAAATTATTACTTTTAAATCAGTTATTGGGTCAGGCGAACTTTAAGTCTAAAGAAGAATTGATTCCATTTTTTATTGCAGCATCTTCAAAGGCTAGTGATATGGGAATGACATTTACAGAAGACGAAACCAATTTAATTATAAATGTATTAAAGGAAAATATGTCAGAAGAAGAAAAAACCAAAATAGAAACCATACGGAATTTAGCGAAAATGATTACAAAAAAGAAGTAAAATAGAAATTTTTCACTTTCTATCTCTCCATGGAATATTCTAATATAGAATGAAGAAAAGGAGAGAAAAGATTTTGAATCGAGTAGGAAGTATTGTAAAAGTAGATTATGCTCATAAGCGGGGAATTACAGGAAAAGGGATAGGGATCGCTATTTTAGATACTGGAATTTATCCGCATAATGATTTTGAAAAACGAATTATCGCTTTTCAAGATTTTATATATAGAAGACGGAATAGTTATGATGACTGTGGGCACGGAACACATATAGCCGGGATCGCGGCAGGAGATGGAAGAATGTCAAATGGATATTATAGAGGGATCGCACCGGGTGCTAATATTATCTCGTTAAAAGTATTAGATTATAGTGGAAATGGAACAGTAGGGAATGTGCTTGAGGGCATTGAATGGATTATAAGAAATAAAGAGCGCTATAATATCCGTGTTGTAAATATTTCAGTAGGAACGATTTCTAAAGAAGAAGAAAATGAAGAATGTCAGTTAGTAAAAGGAGTGAATCGGGCGTGGGATGCAGGGCTTGTAGTCTGTGTGGCAGCGGGAAATAATGGTCCAAAACCTTATAGCATCACTACACCGGGAATCAGCCGAAAAGTGATTACAGTAGGTTCTTCTGATGATAATCAGCCTGTAGAAGTGGGAGGAGCGCTTCTCACGGATTACTCAGGGAGAGGACCAAATGCGGCATGTATTATAAAACCAGATATTGTGACACCGGGATCAAATATTTGGGCGTGTAAATCTATTTATCGTTATCGAATCCGGAATGGAAAAGGGATGTATGTGAAAAAAAGTGGTACGTCTATGTCTACTCCTGTTGTGTCTGGAGCATGTGCGTTATTATTGTCGGTTTATCCACAACTTACGAATGCACAAGTAAAAAGACGTCTTTGTGAAAGTGCAGATGATTTAGGGTGGGAAAGTAACCGACAGGGATTTGGGCAATTAAATATTGAGAAACTGCTGACTTTGTATTAATAAATATATGATGAGAAAAAATATAGATAAAAAAGACAAACCTTGGGAAGGAAGAAGATAACGTATGTGAAGGGAACATTTTGAATCAGAGGTTCGCGCCCGCAAGAAATTAATAAAAAGAACCCCCGCGTTCGCTACGGTACAGACGGAAAGGTACAAAATTAGCAAAATAGCATAGTTGGAAAATGCGACATAAATAACC
>CANRVK010000269.1 GCA_947643285.1 uncultured Eubacteriaceae bacterium | reverse complement strand
AGTACCGTTACGTCTGGAACGGAGCGAGAGCGCGGCTTCGTTGGAATAGGTGCTTTCTGAAGCGAACCTCTGGTTACAGTGTGCTCAGAGGAAGAAACAAGAAACGGGAAATAATGCCATAAATATCTTCAATTTTGCTGGAAATTTTAGTTATAATCTGTTATGATGATAAAAGATAAATGTCTTGGAAAGGCATGATGAGATATACATTTGATTATATTTTAAAAAGGAGAGTTGTTATGGACAGAATACAGAAACAAGAGTTGTGGATGACAGATCCATATTTTGACGAGGAAACCAGAAAGGAATTAAAAGCGATAGAGGGAGAGGAAGCAGAACTCTATGACAGGTTTTATAAGGATTTAGACTTTGGAACAGGTGGTTTGCGTGGAGTGATAGGGGCTGGTACAAACAGAATGAATTGTTATACCATCAGAAAAGCGACACAGGGACTCGCTAATTTTATCATAAAAGAGGGAGGACAGGAAAAAGGAGTGGCAATCGCTTATGATTCTCGTCATATGTCACAAGAATTCAGCGATGAAGCGGCGTTATGTTTAAATGCAAATGGGATTAAGACATATCGTTTTAGTTCTCTTCGCCCTACTCCAGAATTATCTTTTACGGTAAGGGAATTAGGCTGTATTGCTGGTATTGTGATTACTGCTAGTCATAATCCTCCAGAGTATAATGGATATAAAGTGTATTGGGAAGATGGCGCACAGATCACTGCTCCGAAAGATAAACAGATTATTGCAGAGGTGAATGCGGTGGAAGATTATGCCTCTGTGAAGACGATGAAGAAGGAAGAAGCGATAGAAAAAGGGCTTTATCAAGTGATTGATAAAAAATTAGATGACAGATATATGGAAGAATTGCATAAGCAGGTCATGAATCAGGAGTGTCTTGATGAGGTGGCGAAGGACATTAAGATTGTCTATACTCCATTACATGGAACGGGGAATCTGTTGGTTCGCAGGATTTTAAAGGAATTAGGGTTTGAACAAGTTTTTGTAGTGCCAGAACAAGAATTGCCAGATGGAGATTTTCCGACTGTCAGCTATCCGAATCCAGAAGATCCAAAAGCATTTACCTTGGCTTTGAAGTTAGCAAAGGAAAAAGATGCGGATATAGTATTGGCTACTGATCCAGATGCGGACAGGCTGGGAGTTTATGCCAAAGATTCTAAGACAGGGGAATATATGTCATTTACAGGAAATATGTCTGGATTGCTCATTGCAGAATATGTTTTATCCCAAAAGAAGGAAAAGGGAATTTTACCGGAAAATGGCGCTTTGGTGAAGACAATAGTGTCTTCTAATATGGCAGATGCTATTACAGAAGAATATGGAATCACTTTGATCGAAGTTTTGACAGGATTTAAGTATATTGGAGAACAGATAAAATTTTTTGAGCAAAATCATAATTATGAGTATTTGTTTGGATTTGAAGAGAGTTATGGCTGTCTTTTAGGTACTTATGCGAGAGATAAAGATGCGGTGGTAGCGGTGATGGCGTTGTGTGAAGCAGCAGCATATTATAAGACAAAAGGTCTTACTCTTTGGGATCAGATGCTCCATATTTATGAAAAGTATGGATATTATAAAGAGGATTTGGCGACTTTGACTTTAAAGGGTGAAGAGGGAAGTAAGAAGATACAATCTATGTTAGAAGAGATGCGCAAAAATCCTCCTAAGAAATTTGGAGAATATACAGTAGAAGCGGTGAGAGATTATAAAGAAGGCGTGAGAACAGATTTAAAGACAGGTGCGAAAGAAGAAACACATTTGCCGACTTCTAACGTATTGTATTATGAATTATCAGAAGATGCTTGGTGTTGTGTGCGTCCATCTGGAACAGAGCCTAAGATTAAGTTTTATATTGGAGTGAAGGGAAAGGATATAGAGGATGCAAAGCAAAGGGCAGAAGGGTTAAAGAAGGCATTGTTAGAAGGTTAGATAATAGTTTATAAATATTTTATGAGGGTTATGTGTGCCACTTGTTTTTTATGAGGACTATTGTTATAATATACTTGCAAAACAGTAAAGCAAATTACTAAGTATAACAAGTAAATTCTATTACAAAACGGTTAGATGATTTTGGCATTGTAAAGCATGAAACAGTGACACCGATTGTTCGTGTGCCTACTATTGCTTTTCTGTATCTTTTAGGAAAAGCAGAGGCAGAGGGACAAAACGGAAAAATGTATTTTTGTAAAGGTTAAATGGATTAGTTAAGAATAATAAGTATATGTTAATAAAGAGTTTTTGTATGATAGAAAAGAACTGTTATAAAAGTTTTTTCACTTTTATAGCAGTTCTTTGTATTACTTTATAAAGGGTTGGACGAGCAGACATGTTTGGTTCGTGTAATAAGGTGATTGGTGGGGGCTTTTATATGCTGGTTTCTTCTATATCTTCTAATTTATTAGATATCATTTGATTGATTTTTACTCCTATTCCTAATAAAATCCAAAAGACAGGGGCTAGTACAATCATAGAATCATTTGCGAATCCGGCTATCATATAGGAAAATGTGCCAAGAAATATGCCAAGACCGGAAAGGTGCAAAAACAGATTCTCTTTATAGGAAATTGTGGCGTAAAGTTTTATGCTCTTTATAAAGTATAAAATATAAAATGCTATGATACATAATAAAGATAAGACGCCAGTTTGAACCGCAATTTGTAAATATAGGTTATGAGGTTTTGTGAAAATATCTATTGTGGAATAACCAGAATTTAATCTGCCTACATAATCATATTGAGGAAAGATTGTTGCAAAGGTATCAGGTCCAGTTCCTAAAATTAAAGTCTGTGTGAGTAGAGGAATTGTCCTAGACCAGATATAACCACGGTTTGTAGCAAGTTTTGTATAATTGGTGAAAACAGCAGAAGGGGGTGTGGATATTTCCAGCCAATTTCCGAAGTTATTTAATAATAGATATTTATCTGGTTCTACTTCATTAGAAAAAATCCAACTGTTTCCGTCTATTACTAAATACATAGACATATAATTATCTATAGGAAGAAGAGCTATTTCGCAATCAGAAAACGCGGTATTTTCTAATTTATAGGAGAAGCCTTCACTTTTTAAAATAATAGGATTACCAGAGGCATCTGTTATAAGAAGGCTGGCATCGTCATCTTCTGTATAGGAAATAGAAAAATGAAGTGTTTCTCCTTTATAAGTGATCGATACATAATCTGATTCGGTGGTGATATCTGTTAAATCATACGTTCCCGATTTCGCATTTTTTAGGAGAGGTGGGAGTTTAACAGCACCTACTATGATAATTCCAGCTATGATAATAATGCCTGCAATTCTGATGGGAAGTTTCTTCCAACATTTAATATATAATATAAGAAGAAACAATGTTACAGCGCCGAGAAGAGAAAGGGCAGCGGCAGCGGATTGAGATTTCAGTGTGATATACCCTAATATTCCTAATATGATGAGATAAACAAAAGAAATAATAAGGTTTGATGTCATTCTGTTTTTATATTTAAAGTATGCGGTGATGCAAAATAAGAGAACAGGAATGACAAGCGCTCCATAAACTCCTACATAATTAGGGTTATATAAAGAGGCAGATACGCCGATAGCTGTATTAAAACTGAAACCTTCTAAAAATATAGCGTATTTCTCTGGCATGATCAATTTTGTAACCCAGTCTAATTCATAAATGTTATGACCGATTGCTTGAGAGATACCAACAATACCGATGAGTAATGTGCCAAAGCCCAGACTGCCTAAGAGCCAATGCAAGTCATTTTCTTCTCTTATAATGAGAAAGGCATAGAAAACAGCGACGCAATAGCTCAAGATTATCCATAGGGATTCAAAATGGTCTGGAATACCACTTAAGCTAAGAGAGCGATAGTTAGAAAATATAGTAGAAGCTATCGCTAATAAGGCATATATTCCTATTAAAGCATAGGCATAGGGGATATGCTTGGAAATAGATCCTCGAAGTAGTTCTATAATAAGAAGAACTATCATAAGAGCGCCTAAAAAGATAATAGCTTGATTTTTGCAGTGCAGATATAAATCGAATTCTTCCACAGCATTGCCTGTCCAAGCAAAGGAACTTAAAGGATCTCTTAACATATAAAGCCTTACAAGGGAAGGAACAATTCCTAATAATAACATTAGTGGCAATAAAGCAATCCAATGAAGAATGCGATCTGTTATATTCTTTTTTGTATTCATTTAAATTTTTCACTCCTTTATTTTTATATACTCATTATACACAAAATTAGGAATTATACAATTATACAATGAAAAAGTTAATAGGAATTTTGAAAATGATTGTGGGGTGATTGGGGGGATTTGGGAGTGAAAGGGGACGCTCCGGCAAGGAAGTATTCCAACGAAGCCGCGCTTTCGCTCCGTTCCAGACGTAGCGGTACTAAATTCGCAAATCCCGCTTCTTGCGGGTTCGCTCATTAAGTACCGACGTCTTCCAAGGGGCTTCTTATGGAATACTTCCTTGCCTCCGCTGGGTTATTGGCGGTTCTGCTTTTTGAAAAGAGGGTTTTATGATAATGTTTGAATTAAAATTGAGTTGTAATTGAAAATGATGTTTTATTAAGAAATGAGAGAATAAGCCATATTTATGATAAAATGGTTATAGATGGGAAGGGAGATAGGGAAACCCCTATAGAAAGTATAGAAATAGTTTATAGGGAGTTTATTTATCTTACAGAAATATTACGAAAACGCGATTTCTTCGTCCAAATATAACAAAAATCTTACAGATCATGAATATTGAAAAAAAACACTTGAATTTTTGAAGATGAGGCATTATAATACAACTGTATTGCAATTAGACATTTCAAAAACTCAAAAGGAGAGTGCGTTATGAAAAAAACTACTAAAATGGCAGCTGTTTTAGCTGCAATGTCCGTTATGGTGATTGGTGCTGTTTCTACTACTATGG
>CANRVK010000268.1 GCA_947643285.1 uncultured Eubacteriaceae bacterium | reverse complement strand
TACCAACGTCTTCCAAGGGGCTTCTTATGGAATACTTCCTTGCCTCCGCTAGTTCGTTGGCTGTTCTGCTTTTTGAAAAGTGAAGTTTGCGATATTCTATGAAGTTTCAGGGAGGAGGTTTTGTAAAAATCAGGGTTTATATGGTTTTCAGGGGTTGGCAATTGTCTAAATTATTAAGAAAAGAAAAAACAGGAGATGAATTGTTATGGAAGAAGAGAGAAATTTAAAGATGATTAAAAATATTAAAGATAATTATCGCCAAGTAGAGAAGTTTATTGTAGAACAATTATATATGAAGAATGATCTGCATGGAACAACGATAGGAACAGAACGAGAAGATATTTGGGAACAATTATTTGAAATGGTTCTTCCTAAGAAATTTGTGATGGAACATTCTGTTTTTATTATAGATTCAAACGGAAATGTTTCTAATGAAGTGGATTTGGCGATAATGGATGAAACTTATACTCCTTATATCTTTCGTTATGGAAGGTTAAAGTTTATTCCAATAGAAGCAGTTGCCGCAGTAGTGGAATGTAAAAGTAAGAATGTAGAGGAAGAACAGATTAAAACTTGGCAAAAAAGAATAGAGGAACTCAGAACAAGAGGAAAATCTATTGCTAGAATGGCGAATCAAATTGTAGATAGTACAGTCGCTACTCAAAAATCTACTAGACCTATTCGTATTTTATGTGTTTTAGGAGATGTTAAAGATGATATTAAGAATTTATTTGATTTTGTATTAATAGCGAAAAAAGATAATGAAAATAAAGGGAAAAGATCGAGGATTGAGGTTATATTTAATGCTTCTATGGATTTATATGAATGGTATAAGGAGTTAAATTTCTATGATGTGGGTTATGATAGAGAAGGAAAAAAGGATATAAATCAAAAAACAGATGAAGATAAATTAGGAAAAATTTCTTTAAAAGACTATGAGGTACTTGATGAAAATGAAGAAAATGTTTCTTTATTGACTTTTAATTTTCAGCTCAATCAACTTTTAATGCTGATTAATAATCCTATTTTATTTCCTCATCGTGCTTATGTCAAGATGTTTAAAGGGGAGGAACAGGAAATAGAATGAAAAAGTATATTGTGGCGATAAGTATTGATAAAGTGCAGACATTTTTGTATTATGTGATTCATGCTCATACACAGGAAAGGCAATCTAATAGTGGAACATTACAGAGTATTATAAGGGCGTCTAATTTGATTTCAAAAGATTTTTATGAAGATATGGAAGAACAATTTAAGGAAGAAGAGAGTTTACTGAAATGTTCAGGAGTGTTTATTTTTTCTACAGATTTATTAGAGTGTGAAATTAAAGAGAGATGCAGTGCCTTATTTTCAGAATATTATAAAAAGTATAATGGACAGTTGTTGATGAAATATACTTATTTTGAAAGTGCAGAAGTAATAAAAGAGGCATCTAAAGAAAAAAAAGATGAAAAGATAATGGCGATAGAAGAGGGAAAAAGACGCTTAAAACAAAAAGAATGTCTGAATGAGATAATAAAAGAGCATAAAGATATTATTTTTCAATTTCAAGATGTGGAAAATATTTCTAAGAAAAATATAGAACAGGAAAGGGAAGAAACAGGGGTATTTGTTTCCGAGATTGATCAGCTTTTTCCAGAAGGAGTTTATCAGAATAATAATCATTTCCGAATAGCTGTAATAAAAGCGGATCTTGATAATATGGGGCAGTTATTTAAAGGAAAGAAAGATTATTGTACTTATAAGAATATCAGTGATATTTTAACAAAATTTATATGTATAGAGAAATTAAAAGAATATGCAAATGAAGTACAAAAAGAAGAGAAAGATTTTCGTTTATATCCTCTCTATATGGCAGGAGATGATATTTTTTTTGCTGTATCAGCTAATTATTTAATGAAGGGGATTGATATCTGTAAAGAAATTTTAAGGGATATTAATAAAGAGATTCAAGATTTAAAAGATAAAGAGATTCAAAATCAGGGAAAGAATTTTAATACTATAAGACTTTCTATGAGCATAGGGGTGGAATTTACATTTAATCGAGAACCTATTCGCTATTATTATGAGAGGGTAGAACGACAATTAGAAACAGCGAAAAAAGAAAAAAGAAGTATTATAGAAAAAAATGAAAAGTCAAAAGAAATACAAAATGAGATGTTAGATATACAGTTGAGTATCAATCATTATGTATTTTTTGATATAACAGATAATAAAGAACAAAAGTTTTATGATAAATTAGAAAAATATAAACCTCAATGGAAAAATTTTATAGATAGTATTAGTATATTAAAAAATGCGATGGAGAAGGGATTTAAAGCACATCATTTTTTATATGAACTGTTAAGAAAAATAACAGATCCGAAAATTTATAAAGATGAAGTGAAATATAGCAATGCTGTTTTATATCATTTATCTCCAAGTTATTTAAATAGTTCAGATGAAGAGTTAAGAAAAGCGGAATTATTATTGATTGCAATATTGTTAAAACAGGTTAGCAAAAAAGAGGGAAAACAATATGAATTAAAGTTTGATTGTAAACAAAAGAAAAAATTGGAGAATTATGTTCGTCTTTTGCTGTTATTTTCTGATAGTAATTTAAAAATAAAAGATGAAGACAAAGAGTTTGTGAAAAATACATTTGATATAAAGAAGATCAGAAGATGTGTTTTTAACAGAGTGCTGCGTTATTTATATACCAATAATTTGGACATAAAAGATGAAAAAGAAAATAAGGAAAAGAAATTGAAAGATATATTTGTAAGAGAAGAAAAATATGTTTCCGATTTAAGGGATAACAAAAAGAGGCGCATGAAAATTAAAGTCTATCGAACTTTACCTATCCGTTCATCTATGTTTTATAGAATAAAAAATAAAATAAAGAAACAAGATAATAAATATATTTATCATATCATAACTAACATGCAGAATAGAACACAAGATGAAATAAAACAAATAGAAGAACTCCGTAAAAAAGAGTACAAAGCTCCTCCGTCTTTATATTTTGACACAGAAGGAGTGGATGAGATAGTGAATAAAATAGATAAGGATTATATCGATTCTCTCTTAATTTTTTATCAGTTTAATCAGCAATCTATTCAGTATAAAAAGATATATCCTTCAGAAAAAATGAGTAAAAAACAGAAGGAGTGTTAAAGGAACATGAAAAATAATATAGAAAAAATATCAATAAAGGTGACTACAAAATCTAATCTTTTTATTGGAGGAAATCCTAATACCTTTGAAATAGGAGGGATTGACTGTTATACTGTTACATATAATGGAAAACCCTATATACCGGGGTCTTCTTTTAAAGGTGTCTGTAGATATATTGTAGGAGATATTATAAAATATGAAAAAAATGCTTGTGCGGAAAAAATAGCGGAGAGTTATAAAAAATATTTGGAACAGACGCAGGAGATAGGAAGAAAACAAAAAGAGAGCCAAAAGATAAAAGATGGGCGATTAGAAGCAATAGAACAAAAATTTCAGGATAAATTGAGTAATGTATCGGCACAATATCTGTTTGGTATAGATGGATTTAATAATACTCCAAAGCTGTTGTTTAATGATCTCATGCTTGATGAACGGAAAAATAAAATAGAAGATTTATTCTCTATTGATACAAAAAATTGTATTGAGTATTTAGAGGATAGGGTGGAATCAAACCCTAGAACTTATAAAACAATACGACCAGAGGTAAAGTTTTATGGAGATATATTATTTTACCATATGCAGGAATTAGAGATGGATATAAAAGAGATAAAGGAATTTATAAAAAAGGTAGTATTGAGATTTAATGATGGAATCTATCATTTGGGAAATTCTGGAAGTCGGGGATATGGAAAAATTCAGGTAGAGATAATAGAGGAATAATATATGGAGAAGATTATAACATACAAAATAAAGGCAAAAACAGTTGGAAGAATCAGTCAGATTCCTGATTCTCAAAAGATATTTGGTGCGCTCATTCATTTATATAAAGATTATACTTCTGAAGAAAAAACAACAGATTTTGTTTTGAAGATAAAAGAAAAAAAGATTTATTTGAGTCTTTCTAATATGTTACCTCTTAATTATCTGCCGATGCCGCAGACCTATTTATTAAATGAATTATCCAAAAAGGAGATAGAAAATAGCAAAAATATTTATAAAGCGATAAAAAAGAGAAAATATATTCCCAAGGAAAAAATGAAGGAGTTATTAGAAAGTCCTATCGGTGCGGAGAAGATAGAGATATATCCTTATATTTCTATAGAATCATCTCAACAGACCCATTGTGCGATTGATAGTGTGAGATATGATCTATTAGGATTAGATCCGAATATATTTTCTGTCCCAGAAATAACGGTGATGAAAGTAATGGAAGAAAAAGGGGAAGAAAAAAAGGATATAGTTGATACTTATTATTTTTACCTTTCTATGCAAGGCAGTGAAGAACGTGAGAAATTATTAGAGGGATTAGAACAAATAAAGGGCAGCAGGCAGCCATTTTTTCTAGGAACTCATGCTTCACAGGGAATGAATATTTTTAGTATAGAGGGAATTGAGATAGAACAACCATTCATAAATGGAAGCTCCTATTTTAAAGGGAATAAAGGATATTTGAATTTAGGAATGCTTTTGCCATATGAAATTGATTATGAAAAATCTACACTTAAATTATTTACTTCAGAAAGAAGACCCTACCATAAATTAGAAGGATTAAATGAGAACTATGAAAAGAAATTTATTAGTTTTATTGAAGCTGGAAGTATGATATATCCTGTAAATGGAATAAAAAATGTGAGTCATTGTATTACATCACCTTTTGACGAAAAAGCTATTTTATTTGGAAATGCGTTTTTATATCCTATATCAGAGTTAAAAAAATGATAACATGTTTCTAATAGGTAATTGCGAAAGTCGAAAGGGACGCTGCGGCAAGGACGTATTCCAACGAAGCCGCGCTTTCGCTCCGTTCCAGACGTAGCGG
>CANRVK010000267.1 GCA_947643285.1 uncultured Eubacteriaceae bacterium | reverse complement strand
AATTTAGTACCGCTACGTCTGGAACGGAGCGGGAGCGCGGTTTCGTTGGAATAGTGGCTTGCCGCCGCGCCCCCTTGCGCCCCTTAAGCCCCTTTCTCCCTCCATAAATATCCGAAAATTTTGAGTTTCCCCATTTTTATTCCGTTTGGTATCTAAAAAGAGCCATATTTTATGTACTCGCACAAACTCTTCACTTGTGATTGTGATAACTTTAATAAATGGTTAAAAATCAGGCGTTAGAAAAGATAATCTAAAAAATGGGGAAGTTCAAAATCCGAAAATATCTTGACAATTTATTCCTATCCATCTATACTCACTTATAACCTTTAACACAACGAAAAAAAGGAGTTCCTCATGATTACTTTATTAACCGCTCTTTACCCAGAAGCAGAGCCATTTATTCAATATTTTCAACTAAAAAAAACAAATACCTTAAAAGAATTTCAACTTTTTGTTGGAAATGACATACAATTACTTATTACAAATCCAAGTTCCATCTCTGCTGCCATCTCATTCACCCAACTGATTTGCACCCAATCTTTTACCCCTCATGACTTATTTCTCAATATTGGTATCTGTGGCTGCGAAAATACAAATTATCCTATCGGCAGCATTTTTTTGTGCAATCAGATTCTAGACAGCACTACACAAATGACATATTATCCAGATATCTTATACCAACACCCCTTTCCAGAGGCGTCCTTAATCACTGTACCTATACAAAAGATACAAAAAAAGGAAAAGCCTTTCTATATAGAAAACAAACCAGAATCTCCATCTGCTCATAATATATCTCTTTATGACATGGAGGCTTCTGGTCTTTATCAAGCTGGAATCACCTACCTAAAACAACATCAAATGCTATTTTTAAAAATCATTTCAGACTATCTGACACCTGAAATGATAACCAAAGAGAAGCTCTCTTCTCTTCTTTCCCAAGCACTCCCTTCTCTGTTATCTTTTATTCTCACTCTTCTTAAACGACCTGTACCAGAGCAAAGAATGATAACAGAAAAAGAAGCCACATTACTCCATTCTATAGCAGAAACTTTTTGTTTTTCTGTCACAATGACAGAACAATTAAAACAATTATTTCTCTATGGAAAAACCTTACAACTGCCCATTTATCAATATTATTCCGACTCGTTTTATCTTTTTACAAAACAAAAATCTTTGCAAAAAGGACAAACTCATTTTACAAAAAAGGAGGGAAAACAATACCTTGAACAGCTCAAACAATCGATTACTTCCCATGTTTCATCACATCTATGTGGAAACAAAAGTACTTTCTCACCCCAGAACAATACAACTTCTCAAACGCTTTTCTAAAGCCGAAATAATAGAAATAAAACACTATAAAGATGTATTCAACCGCCGTCATCAAAATTTTATAGCACAAAAAAACTCTCCTGCCTTGATTTTAGCACGGAAAGAAGAGCCGTTTCTCTATCTCGGCGCTCCTGTATGCCAGAATTTTAATCAAAAATATTTCTATTATACTTCCTGTGTGATGAACTGTATTTTTGACTGTCAATATTGCTATTTACAAGGCATGTATCCTTCTGCAAACCTTGTTTTTTTTGTGAATCTAGAGGATATTTTTTCAGAACTGGAAAAAATGTTAAAAGAACACCCCATATATTTATGTATCTCCTATGATACGGATTTGCTCGCTCTAGAATCCCTATTATCTTATTGTGAACAGTGGCTTATATTTACCAGCAAACACCCCACCCTCACGATTGAACTCCGCACAAAATGTGCAGATACTCCTGCGTTCAAGCAATTATTGAAGCTTTTGAAAGAACTTTCTGACACAGATCACTCTCTCAAACACCGTTTTATCTTTGCTTTTACTGTTTCGCCAGAAAAAGTTCAAAAAACACTAGAACAAAAAACATCTTCTTTCACAGCCCGTTTAAGAGCCGCTTCTCTTCTGGCTTCTTTTCAGTTTCCCGTCAGACTCTGTCTAGATCCTTTATTATATGTGGAAAATTGGAAAGAACAATATTTCACTCTCATTGAAACTATATTTTCTGTTTTATCAGAAGAGAACATACGAGATATCAGCGTTGGTACTTTTCGTGTTTCTAAAGAATATTTAAAACGCATGAGAAAACAGCGCCCGGATTCTTATATCCTTCAATATCCTTATGAAACAAAATCAGGAGTTTTTCAATATGAAGAAAAATTAGAGAAAGAATTACTAGACACAGTAATAAATTATCTTTCCAACTATCTCCCATCAGAAAAAATATTTGTTTGGAAAGGTTAATCGCTTTAGAAAGGAAAAAAAATGAATACTGCATTATTAACAGGAGCAACCTCTGGAATAGGAAAAGCCATTTGCGATATGCTTTTAAACGATGGATTCTGCGTTTATGGAATCGGTCGGGATTTTTCTAAAATTCCAGATATTTGCGCCAGAGAAAATTTTCATTCGATCACATGCGATTTATTAGATACCAAAAACTTATCCAATCTCATAAAAGAATTGACAAAAATGGTTTCCTTCACTCATCTCATACACAGTGCTGGTGTCGGATATTTTGGTCCACATGAAGAATTAAATCCAAAGAAAATCCATGAAATGATCACAATTAATTTAGAAGTCCCCATGCTTCTTTCTAACTTAATGTTAAGACATTTAAAAAAAGTGAACGGAACAATCGTAGCGATTTCTTCTGTCACAGCACAAAAAAGTAACACACACGGCTGTGCTTATGGCGCTACAAAAGCTGGTCTCACCAACTTCCATACAAGCCTTTTTGATGAAATTCGCAAATACGGAGTGCGAGTGATTACCATTCATCCAGATATGACACAATCCGATTTTTATAAAAATGCGAACTTCATGGAAGGAGAAACAGAAGATACTTATCTCTATCCAGAAGAAGTCGCTCATGCTTTACAAATGGCGTTAAAACAAAGAGAAGGTATACTCATCAGCGAATTAACAATAAAACCTCAACGCCACCAGATCAGAAAAAAATAAGCTGAAACTTTTTAGGACTGTCACATGAAACCATCTTATCTAAATGATATCAAACTTCACCAAAATACCATTTCATCATAGAAACAATAGAAAACACTTATAAACGAAATATTTCATGTGACAGTTCTCTTCACAACCTATTTATCAATATGCCTTTCCCCAATACACCATCTTTTTCGCTGGTTTTCCACAGCAAACACAAGTTTCTGCTAATTGTTCCTGTTCAAATGGCATACACCGTGAAGTCGCAGTTGTGTCCTCTTTTATTTTATTTTCACAATCTTCCTCTCCACACCACATCGCTTTTATAAATCCCGGTTTATTCGCTACAATATCCTTAAACTCTTCATAATTTGTCGCTACATAAATATGAGAATTTAAGTGTTTTCTAGCCTTTTCCAACATTTCTTTCTGTATATTTTTTAGAATCTCTTCTACTTTACTTTCCAATTCATTTAAAGAAACTGTGATTTTCTCTCCGGTATCTCTTCTCACCAAAATCGCCTGATTCGCTTCTATATCTTTTGGTCCAATTTCAATTCTCATAGGTATTCCGCGCATCTCTTGTTCACTGAACTTCCAGCCCGGACTCTTATCACTGTCATCTACTTTCACTCTAAAGTCCTTCAGACGTCCCCTTAACTCTTCCGCCTTTTCCAGAACTCCCTCTTTATGCTGTGCGATTGGAATGATCATAACCTGTGTCGGTGCAACTAAAGGAGGTAATACCAATCCGCTGTTATCTCCATGTACCATAATAATTGCTCCAATTAAACGAGTGGTCATTCCCCAAGAAGTCTGATGCACATATTTCAATTTATTATCTTTATCCGAATATTGAATATTAAATGCTCTCGCAAAACCATCTCCAAAATTATGGCTAGTTCCAGCCTGTAATGCCTTTCCATCATGCATTAAAGCCTCTATCGTATAAGTCGCCGCTGCTCCTGCGAATTTTTCCTTTTCTGTCTTCTTCCCTCGAATCATTGGAATCGCTAATACTTCTTCACAGAAATCAGCGTATAAATGAAGCATCTGCTCTGTTCTTTCCTCCGCTTCTTCTGCTGTAGCATGAGCGGTATGTCCTTCCTGCCATAAAAACTCTGTTGTGCGCAAAAATGGTCTGGTGGTCTTCTCCCATCTCACAACAGAACACCATTGATTATATAATTTCGGTAAATCTCGATAAGATTGAATAATATTCGCATAAAAATCACAGAACAATGTTTCTGAGGTTGGTCTTACACATAACCTTTCTGGCAGCTCTTGTCCGCCACCATATGTCACCCATGCGACTTCTGGAGCAAAACCTTCCACATGATCCTTTTCTTTTTGCAATAAACTTTCTGGAATAAACATCGGCATATAAACATTTTCTACACCCGTCGCTTTAAATCTCGCATCCAATTCCTTTTGAATATTTTCCCAAATCGCATATCCATTCGGGCGCAAAATCATACAGCCTCTCACACTAGAATAATCAATTAATTCTGCCTTTTTTACCACATCCGTATACCACTGCGCAAAATCTTCCTCCATAGAAGTAATCGCTTCTACTAATTTCTTTTCCTTTGCCATATTTTTTCTCCTTTTCCTTTTTTTCCTAGATTAGAAGGCATAAAAAAAGCCCTCTAATCCCTACTAAGGGACCGAAGACATCGGCGGTACCACCCTATTTAATGATCGAAATCATTCACTCATTCTCTGTTAACGCCAGATACGCCGCATTTTCATACGGAGCTCCAAGGCAGGTTCTACATCTTCTCTGTTGGAATCTCGCATCAAACAATCCCTTCTCTGAAAACAGAAAACTATGTATACTATCCCTTTTCATCGCTATTCTTTTTTTATCATATTCCAGAACAAATCATTTGTCAATACCTTAAAAAAAACTTATTATTGTTCACAATTTCGCGAAAGTTCCGCTATGGCAAGGAATATTCCAACGAAGCCGCGCTCTCGCTCCGTTCCAGACGTAACGGATACTAAATTCGC
>CANRVK010000266.1 GCA_947643285.1 uncultured Eubacteriaceae bacterium | reverse complement strand
TAGTGGGTGGTATGAAAAAAGAAAAAGTGGTTGTTGCATTAGGGCGAAATGCGATTGGAAAAAATTTGCCGGATCAGAAAAAAGCAGTGGAAAATACAGCGAAATATTTGGCTGATTTAGTAGAAGAAAAGTATCAGATTGTAGTCACACATAGTAATGCTTCTCAAGCTGGAATGCTTCAGGCGGCGATGAAGGAATTCAGCCGCTTAGAAGAAGGGTATACACCAGCTCCTATGTCAGTATGTGGGGCGTTGAGCCAAGGCTATATCGGATATGATTTACAGAATGCGATCCGGACAGAGTTGCTAAATCGGGGTATTTTTAAGACGGTATCTACGATTATCACACAGGTGAGCGTAGACCCATTTGATAAGGCATTTGGAAACCCTAGTAAAGTGATAGGGCGTTATATGACAAAAGAAGAAGCAGAGGAAGAAGTGGCGAAAGGAAATTATGTAGTAGAAGAAGAGAAAGGGTTTCGCCGTATCGTAGCAGCGCCAAAGCCGATTGATATCTATGAAATTGATGCGATTCGCGCATTAGTGGATGCAAAGCAGATTGTGATCGCCTGTGGGGGAGGCGGGATTCCTGTATTACAGCAAGGGACAAAATTAAAGGGCGCTAGTGCTATTATAGAAAAGGATATTGCAGCAGCTAAGATGGCGCATTTATTAGATGCAGATGTATTACTGATTTTAACAGAAATTGATAAGGTATATTTGAATTATGGAAAAGAAGAACAACAGGCTATCGATGAGATGAGCGCGAAAGAAGCGATGAGTTATTTAGAACAAGGACATTTTGGAAAAGATACTATGCTTCCTAAGATTGAAGCTGCGATTGAATTTGTCACTGCTGCCCCGAATAGAAAAGCGATTATTGCACAGTTGAGTGATGCATTAAAAGCGATGGAAGGAAAGACAGGAACAAGGATTTATTAAGAATATTGAGGGTTCGCACAGGAACGAACCTATTCCAACGAAGCCGCGCTTTCGCTCCGTTCCAGACGTAGCGGACACTAAATTCGCAGCCCCGCTTCCTGCGGAACTGCTCATTAAGTGCCGACGTCTTCCAAGGGGCTTCTTTTGGAATAGGTTCTTTCCTGTGCTAGTTTATAGGCTGTTCTGGAAAAGATAATATTTCTGATTTGCATGTTTTGGTTTATTACGATAATTGTTATGATTGAGTTTTTTTGTTGAAGAGATGTGAGTTGGTTTTTATTTTATGGTATGATTTATTTTTTATAGAGTAGCCATAGTGAGAAACTAGCTTAAGAGAAAGAAGTATTCCAAAAGAAGCCCCTTGGAAGACGTTGGTACTTAATGAGTAGTCCTTGTAAAAGGGCTACGAATTTAGTACCGCTACGTTTGGAACGGAGCGAGAGCGCGGCTTCGTTGGAATACTTCTTTCTCTTAAGCGGGATTTTATTTTTTTGGTGAATTTAGACAGAAATTAATAAGAGGAGGGATATAGTGTGATTTCGTATTTTTTGAAAGCTGTCAAAGAAAACTATAATGTAAAGAAACGCTCGATAACGGAATATTCTAGAATTCATAAGAATTTTATGGATTTTTGTATTGATGCTTATACGATATCGGAAATAGGGAATTTATCTACTGTAAAAATGTCTGGATTATTCGGAATGATGAAAATGGAAACGGTGATATTAACACCTTTATATAAGGATGCCCCGCTTTTTTCTTATGATCTGATTCAGGTTATGGGAAAGGATACCTTATTACTTGAGTTATATGATACTCAGATTAAGGCAGTGGATTGTAAGGAGCTTGAAAAGGTAAAGGGAAAATATCAAAAGCTGCCGGATCATGATTTGGGAACGCATTGGTATGATCATTTAAAGTTGTCAGCTTCTTTATCGAAACGTGGGAAAAAGATGGTTTCTGTTTATGAAAATTTGTGTAGGGATTATTTTCAGGCATATCTTAAATTGCTTGTGGATTGTGATTTTTGCGATCAGAAGAAAAAACAGGCTTTAGTAAAGAGTTATGTAGATGGTTTGTTGAATCAGGGAGGACCTTCTACGGATCAATTTAAGAAAATGATTGGAGAAAATGCGACTAGAGAACTTTTTTCCAAATATATTTTCGCTTCAGAATGAGTGAGGAAATGATATAAGTGGATATATTTTTGGATTTCATCTGATTTTGAGCCGTCGTTTTTAAAAATTTTAGAGAAATTTTAGAATAAGAAAGATTTTAGAAAGCAATATTTTAGAAAAAGACTAGAGAATTTGGATTGTATAGAAGAAAAAATTGTTATAATATAGAGAAAAGGAAATTTTTATCTAAAAGACGGCAAGAATACTCTCATTTCTTTAAGAGGGAGTATATCACAGAGAAGATAGGTGATGAATTAGATGGAGGACATGATATGGGATTACAGCTTAAGACGATAGATTATTTGAAAAAATTAGCGAGTGGGAGCACAGACCAGATTAAAGGAGCTGAATATTCTCCGCAGAAAGTTTTATATGATAATAAGATAGAGTCAAAAGAGCCATTAGAAGAAGTCAGACCAGAAGAGGAAGGGGTTTCTTCTAAATATCTAGTAGAATTTTTTAAAGATGTGGCAAAAAATAGACAAGTCGATGCTCATGGAATTATGATACTTCGACATGGAAGAATTATTGCAAGAGCTAGTTTTTATCCTTATCAAGAAGAAATATGGCATATTTCTCATTCTCTATGTAAAAGTCTGATTGGATTGGGGATTGGATTAGTGATAGAAGATGGGCTGTTGGACTTAAATGAAAAATTATTGAATATTTTTAAAGAAAAAAAGAATTTATTTTCTACATTTCGATTAAAAGATATTACTGTGAAACATTTGCTGACTATGAGCAGTGGAATTACGGTAAATGAATTAGGAGCGATTTTGGAAAATGACTGGGTGAAGATGGTGATGGAATCAAACACTGCATTTAACCCGGGAGAAAAGTTTTTTTATAATAGTATGAATTCTTATATGCTTTCTGCTATTATAAAAGAGAAAACCAAAAAGAGTGTGACAGAACTTTTACAGGAGCGAATTTTTACTCCTTTAGGGATAACACAATTTTATTGGGAACAGTGTCCAAAGGGGATAGAAAAAGGCGGTTGGGGCGTGAGTATGCGCTTGGAGGATATGGCGAAAATAGGACAACTTTATTTACAGATGGGAGAATGGAAGGGAGAACAGTTAATCGCCAGAGAGTGGATAGAAGAATCTACGAAAATGCAGATAGATACTGTATCTGATCCAGATAGATATGGATATGGATATCAGATTTGTATCGGACCATATCCGGGAAGTTATCAATTTAATGGAATGTTAGGACAAAATGTGATTGTGATTCCTGACAGGGAGATGGTGATCGCGACAACAGGAGGAAGTAAAGGATTAAGTGGCGCGATGGATATTTCTCCTATCGTATATCAGTATTTCACAGATGAAATGTTTCAGCCAGAAAAAGCGATAGAAAAAAAGGAAAGAGAATATCAGGAATTACAAAAAGTGCTGAGGCATTTAAGATATCATGAAGCTTATGAAGATGGCGTGGAAATCACTTCTAGGAAATTAAAGGAAGGCAGAAAAAAGAGAAATCGTTGGAAAAGACAGGAGAAAAACTTTGCATTAGAGAGAATAAAAGGAAAGACATATGAAATGGAGGATTCTAATATAGGATTATTGCCATTATTTTTACAATGCTTTCACAATAATTATGGGAAGGGGATAAAAGAAATATCATTTTTAGGAGAAGGTAAGGAAGTTACTATTCGTATTGTGGAGGGAGAAAAGGAAGTTTTTCTGCCTGTGGGCTGTGATGAGAGAAGTTATAAAAATACTGTTTTAGATTTTTCAGGAGAAGTTTATCAGGTGGCTGTGAAAGGAAGTTTTCGCTTTGATGAGGAGGACAGGCTGGTTTTAAAACTGATGATCTGCTTTTTAGAAACATCGAATACTAGACTTTTAAAGATTATATTTTATCCAGATGATACGATCAAACTGTGTTTTGATGAACTGCCTCATCTACAGGATTTGATAGATGGAGTATCTTATGTATTAGATTCTCCTGTCATAGAACAGTTTAAATTAAAGGATGCAGGTTATGTAAAGTATAAGATGAACTATGTGATGTGTCCAGAAATCGTTGGGAAATTAAAAATAGATTGAAAGGTTAAGAGGATATGCTATAATAAATGATTAAGATGGAGGGAAGAGAGGGACAAAAGAGGAAAAAAATAATTTTAATCAAAAAAGGAACAAAAGGAAGATTTCTGCATAACTTATACTATAATGAAAACGAGGAATGAAAAGGAAATTCGATACATAGGAAAATATGCAATCTGACTTTTCTACAACGAGTTCCTCGTTTCCTAACTATTATAGTCAATTGCTTTATCATAGAAAGAGGGTGTCTGCTAGCGGCATCCTCTTATTTTTGGAGGAAAATAAAATGTTCTTGTTAATATTTTTTAGATAAATGATAGAGAATAGATATTAGATGAAATCTGTAATGATAATGTAATGAAAACTATTGTTTTATGTATTGCAATAATGTATAATAAATGATAGAAAGGGGGTATGAAATTATGGCACAAGCAGTAAATGTAAATTTTCGTATGGATGCAGATTTAAAAAAGAGTATGGAACAAGTGTGTTCTGAGTTAGGGATATCAATGACAACAGCATTCACCATTTTTGCAAAAAAAGTAAGCCGTGAAAAGCGGATTCCTTTTGATGTGAGTGTAGACCCATTCTACTCTGAAAGCAATATGCGTTATCTGGAACAAATTGCCCGTGATGTCGCTGAAGGGCGGGCGCATTTTGCTGAACATGAGTTGATGGAGGTGGAAGAATAATGCGGCTGTTATGGGAAGACAGAGCATGGGAAGATTATCTTTATTGGCAAACACAGGATCGAAAAACGCTGAAACGTATCAATATGTTGATAGGTGAGATAAAAAGAAACCCTTTTGAAGGTATTGGAAAACCAG
>CANRVK010000265.1 GCA_947643285.1 uncultured Eubacteriaceae bacterium | reverse complement strand
CCCCGCGGAACTGCTCATTAAGTGCCGACGTCTTCCAAGGGGCTTCTTTTGGAATACGTCCTTGCCTTCGCTAGTCTGTTGACTGTTCTACTCTGTGAAAAGCGAATTTCACTATAACAAATAAAATAAAAAACCTGAACTGTTACCTATTCTTTTTTGTTAAAACTTCCTTTTTCTTAATATTCTCCCTTTTCCTTTTTTCTTTTTATATCCTCATATGTTTCTTCACTTACCAAATATGTTTTATTATTACAATCTATGAAATAAAGAGTTACATATGAAAGAATTTCCCTTGGCTCAATTGTAGTTAAAGACAACTTTAATTCATCTAGACTCTCAAATGGAATATTATTATTATCTACATCTTTAAAAAAATACATATATCATTCCCCCTTTCTTCATCTCTTTATATAAGTAATTGCGAAACTATAACCCTCATATAAATACTGCCTTTTCCGAATATCTATTTTCTTATCTCCTCACGAAAACTTCATAGATTATCACAAGTTTCACTTTTCAAAAAGTAGAACAGCCAATGATCTAGCGGAGGCAAGGACGTATTCCAAAAGAAGCCCCTTGGAAGACGTCGGTACTTAATGAGCAGTTTCGCAAGAAGCGAAACCGCGAATTTAGTACTGCTACGTCTGGAACGGAGCGAAAGCGCGGCTTCGTTGGAATACGTCCTTGCCGGAGCGTCTCCTTTCACAATCACCTATCTTTTTATATTCTTTCAGTCCGTTTTCCTTGTTCCTTCTATTACACATTACATATAGTATATACTGTTATGTGTAACTTATCATCCTATTTTTCAAAATTTCTCAAACTTTTTTCCAAAAATAGAGAACATATATTCTTTTCTATAAGAACATTAATTGAAGTAATATAAAATTCTGTCGTTTCCTGATAATATAAAAAATTAGGGAAAGTGAATCGGAATATAATCAGATGGAAATGAAAAATCCCATAGAAACTACTTGCAAAATACCAAATTTCCTGTAAAATATAATTCAATAAAACTTATCTATCTTCGGTGTGGATAGATATTTTTAAATTTTTAATAAATGGAAGGAATTAAAATATGATTAGTGCAAATAATGTAACTTTAAGAATCGGAAAAAAGGCCTTATTTGAAGATGTAAATATTAAATTTACAGAAGGAAATTGTTACGGTCTGATTGGTGCGAATGGTGCTGGTAAATCCACCTTTTTAAAAATCTTATCTGGACAGCTAGAACCTACCTCTGGTGATATCGTCATCACCCCCGGACAACGACTCTCTTTCTTACAGCAAGACCATTTTAAATATGATGCTTTTCCCGTGCGAGATACTGTCATCATGGGAAATCAACGCCTATATGACATTATGAAAGAAAAAGAAGCAATTTATGCAAAAGAAGATTTTACCGAAGAAGATGGTATTCGAGCGAGTGATTTAGAAGCAGAATTTGCCGATTTAAATGGCTGGGAAGCGGAAGCAGACGCGGACACTTTATTAAATGGACTCGGTATTTCTCATGAATTACATGATAAACTTATGAGTGAACTCACAGGTTCTCAAAAGGTAAAAGTTTTACTCGCTCAAGCTCTTTTTGGCAATCCCGATATCTTATTATTAGATGAGCCGACGAACCATTTAGACTTAGATGCTATCGCTTGGTTGGAAGAATTTTTAATTAATTTTGAAAATACGGTAATCGTAGTATCCCATGACCGATACTTTTTAAATAAAGTCTGTACACATACCGCTGATATCGACTATGCAAAAATACAACTCTATGCTGGAAACTATGATTTCTGGTTTGAATCCAGCCAGCTTCTTATCAAGCAAATGAAAGAAGCGAATAAGAAAAAAGAGGAAAAAATTAAAGAACTTCAAGAATTTATTCAGCGTTTTAGTGCAAATGCTTCTAAATCAAAGCAAGCAACTTCTAGAAAAAAAGCGTTAGAAAAAATCCAATTAGAAGAAATTAAACCTTCCAGCCGAAAATATCCCTATATTGATTTTAGACCCGAACGTGAAATTGGAAATGAAGTTCTAACAGTAGAAAATTTAACAAAAACAGTAGACGGTGTAAAAGTATTAGATAATATTTCTTTTATTGTAAACCATGATGATAAAATCGCGTTTGTAGGTGGAAATGAATTAGCAAAAACTACTTTATTTAAAATTTTAGCAGGAGAATTAGAACCCGATTCCGGCAATTATAAATGGGGCATTACCACAAAACAAGCATATTTTCCAAAAGATAATACCAAAGAATTTGATAATGAATTAACTATTTCCGATTGGCTCACCCAATACTCTCCTGTAAAAGATGTCACTTATGTGAGAGGCTTTTTAGGACGTATGCTTTTTGCCGGTGATGATGGAATTAAAAAAGTCAAAGTACTTTCAGGTGGTGAAAAAGTTCGATGCTTATTATCTAAAATGATGATAGCAGGAGCTAATGTATTAATTTTAGATGAACCAACCAATCATTTAGATATGGAATCTATCACCGCTTTAAATAATGGTCTGATCAAATTTTCAGGCGTCGCCCTATTTTCTTCTCATGACCATCAATTCGTACAGACAACAGCAAACCGTATTATAGAAATTATGCCAAATGGATTAATTGATAAGATAACTACTTATGATGAATACCTAGCAAGTGATGAAATGGCAAGAAAACGCGAGGTTTATCGCCTACAAGAAGAAGATAATTAATTCAAAACCAATCCATTACACTCTTTTATCATATCATGAATATCAAAATATACTACACTAAAATAGGCGGTTACTCACACCGCCTATCATCTAAAAAATAACTTCCTTATAGAGTCATCTCTCCTTCTTTCTTTTCCATTAATTCTTTTTCTTTTCTATACTTTTCCAATCTATAATAAAAAGAACGGATAGATATCCCCATACGAGCCGCTGCTTCAGGTGCATTTATTTTTTTCTCTTCCCAATCTTTTAAAACAATATGAAAATCCTCATTTAATTCCAACTGAGGACGTCCAAATTTCACTCCTCTCAATTTTGCCGCCGCAATTCCTTCCGCCTGCCTTTGACTGATATTCTCTCTTTCATTTTCTGATACAAAAGACAACAACTGTAAGACAATATCTGAAATAAAAGTCCCCAATAAATCTTTATTTCTTGTTGTATCTAATAATGGCATATCAATGACAATAATATCTACTCCTTTATCTTTTGTAATACTTCTCCATTGTTTCAAAATCTCTTTATAATTTCTGCCCAATCTATCAATAGACTTTACTATCACGACATCTCCCGCCTTTAATTTCTTTATCATTTTTTTATAAGCAGGTCTATTAAAATCTTTTCCAGATTGTTTATCAATATAGAGATCTGATTTTTTTATATGATAAGGTTCTAATGCCGTTAATTGTCTATCCTCATTTTGGTCTTTTGATGATACTCTTATATATCCATAAATATTTCCCATTTTTCTTCCTCCTAAAGTAAAATATTCATCTATTTCACTTTAACGTATTTTAGGGAAAATTTCACTTATAATTTTTTCCAAAACCGCG
The DNA here is from genome assembly GCA_947643285.1 of uncultured Eubacteriaceae bacterium. Classification (GTDB taxonomy): domain Bacteria; phylum Bacillota; class Clostridia; order Lachnospirales; family Lachnospiraceae; genus MGBC136627. The sequence goes on along the minus strand of CANRVK010000265.1, from coordinate 1,485 downwards.
TTTTTAGCGCCTTTTCTAGAAATTACCACATATTTTATAAAGGTTCGCGAGGGAAAGAACGCTTCTAAAAGAAACCCCTTGGAAGACGTCGGCACTTAATGAGCGGTGCGGTCACGCGCCGAGAATTTAGTGTCCGTTACGTCTGGAACGGAGCGAAAGCGCGGTTTCGTTAGAAGCGTTCTTTCCCTCGCTAGGTTGTACCATAAACAAATTTTCAAAAAACAATATTTGAAACTGACCACTTCAAAATAAGAAAATGTGTTCCTACTATCACGCTATCATCATGTTCTTTTTTACCATCTATATTTTAAAATCAACCGACTATCTCAAATCTATTGAAAGTGATATTTATTTTTCTTATAATGATATCAGAAAAGAGAGGTGGCTACTATGCAAGTCGAAATAAAAATCGACAGTTCCTACACTGAGCCTAAAATACTTATATTCACTGCTTCTATAACAGAAGATATTAATAACATTGTAAAAAAACTATCAGAAGATATTCCACAGATAATTTCTGGTAGTAAAGATGAAAAAATTGAAGTGCTAGAACAAGCAGAATTAATTAGAATTTATGCCAATACTGGAAAAGTTTTTGCGGTCACAAATAAAGGAGAATATACTTTACGTCTCAGATTATATGAAATAGAAGAACGCTTGAATCCTTATCAATTTGTCCGCATTTCAAATTCAGAGATTATTAATTTAAAGCAAGTCAATAATTTTGATTTGAGTTTTACAGGTACAATTTGTGTTAAATTATCCAACGGAACAACAACTTATGTATCTAGGAGATATTAGGAATATGAGGTGAAAAAAATGAAAAAGAAAATTATTTTACGTGGTGCTTTAGGGTTTCCATTTGGAATTGCAATAGGATATTTCATCACTATCTTTATTTCTCTTGGATGGGCGAATGGATATTACACACCTTGTGTACCTGAACTGATCTCTATGATGGGAAATGAAATCAATGCTGTTATTCTGCAAGCAATACTTTGCGGATTGTTAGGGATAGGCTGTGCAGCGAGTTCTGTCATATGGGAAATAGAATCTTGGAGTATTGTGAAACAAACGGGAATTTATTTTGGAATTATTTCTGTAATCATGATGCCGATTGCCTATTTTACCTACTGGATGGAACATAGTATTATAGGATTTTTAAGTTACTTTGGAATTTTTATTCTGATTTTTATAATTATCTGGATAATAGAATTTATAATTGGCAAACACACCGTCAAAAAAATGAACACAAATTTATATAAAACGAAATAAATACACCTATCCTCCCTAAATATCCCTCAAATTAAAAATTATTGTAGAGATTTTCCTTTCCCAGAACAGGCAATAACCTAGCGAAGGCAAGAAAGTATTCCAAAAGAAGCCCCTTGGAAGACGTTGGTGAACCCATTGGGTTCAGAGAATTTAATATATGCTACGTCTGGAACGGAGCGAAAGCGCGGCTTCGTTGGAATACTTCCTTGC
>CANRVK010000264.1 GCA_947643285.1 uncultured Eubacteriaceae bacterium | reverse complement strand
TTAATCTTGACAGATTATTTTGAATATTCTTTAGAATCAAAAAAATTATGATACTTCATAGATTCGCCCATGATACAAACTAGCATGGGAACGAATCTATTCCAAAAGAAGCCCCTTGGAAGACGTCGGCACTTAATAAGCGGTGCGGATACATGCCGAGAATTTAGTGTCCGTTACGTCTGGAACGGAACGAGAGCGCGGCTTCGTTGGAATCGATTCGTTTTCGTGCGAATCTTCGGTCAAAAGTCAAATTATATTATATATCTTATTTCACAGATTCTGCAATTGTATAAATTAATCGTTCCGAGTCCTCCCATCCAAGACAAGGATCTGTAATAGATTTTCCATATACATGTTCTCCCACTTTTTGACTTCCCTCTTCAATATAGCTCTCAATCATAAATCCTTTTACTAACTTTCCGATATCTGCATTATGTGATCTGCTATATAATACTTCTTTTACAATTCGTATCTGTTCTTTAAATTGTTTATTAGAATTAGAATGATTTGAATCCACAATAACAGCCGGATTTTTATAATCTCTCATCTGATACATATCATATAATCTCTCTAAATCTTCATAATGATAATTAGGGTTACATTGTCCATGTTTATTCACTGCTCCACGCAAAACTGCATGTGCTAATGGGTTTCCATCTGTATGCACTTCCCAGCCTCTGTAAATAAAAGAATGACCCTGCTGTGAAGCTGTGATAGAATTTAACATCACAGAAAAATCTCCGCTAGTGGGATTTTTCATTCCTGCAGGCACATCCATACCGCTTACCGTCAAGCGATGTTGCTGATCCTCTACAGAGCGAGCGCCAATTGCAACATAAGATAAAATATCCATAAAATATCTCCAGTTTTCTGGATATAACATCTCATCTGCTGCCGTCAGCCCCGTTTCTTTCATCGCTTTCAAATGCATCTTTCTTATTGCGATCAGACCAGCTAAAAGGTCTGGCTTTTTCTCTGGATCTGGCTGATGAAGCATTCCTTTATAACCTTCTCCTGTAGTTCTAGGCTTATTTGTATAAATTCTAGGAATCAATATCAGCTTTTCTTTTACTTTTTCCTGTACTTTTGCCAATCTTGATACATAATCACAAACCGCACTTTCATTATCTGCAGAACAAGGTCCAATAATCACCAATAACTTATTCTCTTCTCCTGTAATCACTTTTCTTATTTCTGTATCTCTCTCTTCTTTTATCTTTTTTAATTCCTCTGTTAAAGGAAATTGCTCTCGAATTTCCTCCGGTTTAGGAAGTTTTTTTTCAAATATAAATCCCATTTTTTTCTCCTCTCCGTATGTTTTCTTTGTCAGGTAATTGCGAAACTCTGAAATCCATAAAAATACTAACCTTTACAAATATCTATTTCCTGTATCTCCTCACAAAAACTCCATAGATTATCACAAGTTTCACTTTTCAGCAAATTTCACTTTTCAAAAAGCAGAACAGCCACCAACCAGCGGAGGCAAGGAAGTATTCCATAAGAAGCCCCTTGGAAGACGTCGGCACTTAATGAGCAAACCCATAAGGGTTCGCGAATTTAGTGTCCGTTACGTCTGGAACGGAGCGAAAGCGCGGCTTCGCTGGAATACTTCCTTGCCGTAGCGTCCCCTTTTTTCTTTATGAGTAAATCATAATTCATTTCTTGGATGTGCTTTTTTATAAGCTTCTCGTATTTGCATATTTTTCATCTCTATATACCGATATGTGGTGGAAATATCTGCATGTCCTAACATCTCCTGCACTATATGTAAATCTGCACCATTTCCTACCAGATGAGAAGCAAACGAATGTCGTAAGGTGTGGGGCGTAATCTCTTTTTTTATTCCAGCTTTTTTTCCATAATATTTTATGATCTTCCAAAATCCCTGTCTGCTCATTGGATTTCCTGAACAATTTGTAAATAGCATATCTATTTTTCTATCTTTTATTATCTCATTTCTCGCATTTTCTATATAAGAAACTAAAGCTGCTTTTGCCTTTAATCCAAATGGCACGATTCTCTCTTTTTCTTGATCTCGACAGGTAATATAGTTTAACTGCAAATTCACGTCTGATCTTTTTAGAGAGATTAGTTCAGAAACTCGGATACCTGTTGCATATAATAATTCTAACATCGCTTTATCTCTTATTTCTTTTGCGCTGTCTTTGTTTGGTTGACTGAGCAGCAAATCGGTTTCTTCTAAAGTCAAAATTTCAGGAAATTTCCTCTTCACTTTAGGTCCTTTCACATGCTCTGCTGGATTTTCTTTCATTTTTCCCTGTTTTACTAAAAAATCATAAAACATGCGAATAGATGCTATATTTCTGGAAATAGAAGACGCGGCACGTCCCTTTTTTTCTAAGGAAAGCATATAGGAATTCACGTTTGTCACAGTCACGTTCTTCACATCTGTTATCCTTCTTTTTTCCAAAAAACTCATAAATTTCTTTAAATCTCTTTGATAAGCAATCTCTGTATTTTCCGATATATGCTTTTCGTCATGCAAATATGCAATAAATTCTTGTATCTCATTTTCCATTTTTTCTGTCCTGCCATTCTCTTTTTTGTATTTCATGCGTATAGTATATTATATAAACTTTTATGGATAAAATCAAACATTTTTTCTAAAAATCACTGCCATATTTTTTGAATCAGCATCGTATTTAAAAAAGTTTCCATACACACTCCCAACAATAAAACTCCCACTATGATAAAAAGTCTTTTTCCAAAGTTCCATTTTTCTTTTTTTGTTGTCAAAACCCACCATAAGATTCCATATGCAATATAATGAGGGAAAATCCAAATAAAAAATGAGAAAATTCCCTGCAAGCCATCTTGCATAACAAAACTAGATAAAAATGCTCCTGCTGCAAATCCATAATAAATCGTATATAACAAAAGCGCTGGTATTTCAAACATGGTGAATTCCAGCGCTATTAAAATGGCTAATCTTTTCCCCCTCTTCCAGAGTATGTAAAAAAATAATGCCGTATAAGAAAAAAGGGTACTGGTATATTTTTCTTTTAAAATTCCTCTATAAAGTACAAATTCTTCTAAACTATTCTTTCCCCATAAATTAAAAAAGAATGTCCCCATTAAAAGCCCTATAAAAAAAATAAACAGCCATCTGCTCTCTTTTGTTATAAATATTCCTCCATATCTTCTCACCATGCAAAACACTTCTTCTTTTTTAAGTTAAGATAATATATGGTTGTTTTATTTAAAACATGCCTATCTATTTCAGATACTTTTATTATTTTTTATTCATCTGTTCTGCTCTTTCATAACATTTTTCTGTCGCCTTTAAAATAGCATTTCGGAATCCGAACTCTTCTAATGCAGCCACTCCTGCAATCGTAGTTCCCTTTGGAGAACATACCTTATCTTTTAATACCGCTGGATGTTCCTTTGTTTCCAATACCATTTTTGCTGCTCCTAAAACTGTCTGTGCCACCATCTCATATGCCATTTCCCGTGACATTCCATATTTTACAACTCCATCTGCTAACGCCTCTATAAAAAGATACACATAAGCAGGAGAACTTCCACTGGCACAGATCACAACATTCATAAGTTCTTCCTTTACCACTTTCATCTTTCCAAAAGATTCAAAAATCCTATGAATATTTTCTTTTTCCTCTTGTGTAAATAATTCCTCCTGATAACAAACACCTGTCATAGCCTCTTGTAATAATGCTGGCGTATTTGGCATCGCCCTTACGATTCTAAAAGACTGCCCTATTTCTCTTTTTATATCTTCTATGGTAATTCCTGCTGCAATCGAAATCAAAATATGTTCTTTTGTCAGCACCTCTTTTATTTCCTGCAATACATTCAAAAATACCTGTGGTTTTACTGCCAAGATCAAATATTTTACCTGTTTTACACATTCCTGATTAGTTTCTGTAAATACTATATTCTGTTCCTTAGCAAATGCGATTCCCTTCTCTCTATTTTTTCGGCTGAACACTATCTGTTCTTTTGGAATGACTGTCATCATTCCCTTTAACATAGCACTCGCCATATTCCCCATTCCAATAAAACCTATTTTTTCCTTCATTCTATCCTATACTTTCCCTTCTATTCTATCTGCTGACTATTTTTTACCTTTTTCAAAACAAGCTGTCATAGAAAATATTCCATAAATAAAGCACCTCCTCTATAACAGCCTTTTCCTTCTAATCCATCATCTCAAGCGGATATTCCTTCTCTTTTTATCATTTTTTCTCTAAAATTTTATCAATGCTCACTAATTTTACACATAATACAAATAAATCTGTCGCTTGTTTTAATTCTTCTAATGTAGGATAAGAAGGAGCAATTCGGATATTACTATCCTTGGGATCTTTTCCATATGGGAAAGCAGCTCCTGCCTTTGTCAGAGTAACCCCTGCCTCTTTACATTTTGCTACAATCCCCTTAGCACAACCTTCCAAAGCATCAAAAGAAATAAAATATCCTCCCTTTGGACGATACCAGCTTCCAATTTCTAACTCCCCTAATTCCCTATCTAAAGTGGCAAGAACAGCTTCAAATTTAGGTCTCATAATTTCAGCATGTTTTTTCATATGTTCGATCATGCCATCTAAATCCTTAAAAAATTTAACATGTCTTAATTGATTGATCTTATCATATCCAATCGTTTGTAATGTGAGTTGTTTTTTTGCATCTGTCAAATTCCCTTCAGAAGCTGCAAAAGCTGCTATTCCAGCACCAGCAAAACTTATTTTAGAAGTAGAACTAAATTTATAAACTAAATCTGGATTCCCCGCTTTTTTACATTCATCCAAGATTTCAATTAAATAATCCTGATCTTCATCATACAAATGATGGATTCCATAAGCATTATCCCAATATATTCTGAAGTCCTCTGCTGCTGGCTTTAATCTGGCAAATCTTTTTACTGTTTCATCAGAATAAGAAATTCCCTGTGGATTAGAATACTTTGGCACACACCAGATACCCTTGACAGCTTTATCCTCACTTACAAACTTTTCCACCAAATCCATATCTGGTCCTGTTTGAGTCATTGGAATA
>CANRVK010000263.1 GCA_947643285.1 uncultured Eubacteriaceae bacterium | reverse complement strand
TTGGGTGGCTAAGATATCATTTATTTTGGGACAATGTGCCTTTTGTGAATATGTTGTACTTTTTAGAAGGATATAGAGGGAAAGGATATGGTGGACAATTAATTCATTATTGGGAAGAGGAGATGGTAAAAAGTAATTATAAAAGGGTTTTAACTTCTACGTTATCAAATGAGAGAGCACAATTCTTTTATCGGAAAAATGGTTATGTTGATTGTGGGGCGTTATTACTGCCTGATGAGCCTTTGGAGATTATTTTATTAAAAAATTTAGGGTGAAGGGTTTTCTCTATTTTGGGAGTTGTATTATGGGTGGTTGTTGGATTGTTGTAATCGATAAAATGGAGAGTTATGGGTGAAATCGGTTTTGAAAATGGAGAAGAGATGAGAGATGAAGAAAATAAAAAGGTAGGAAAATATGTGAAACCAATTAAAAAAATAGCTGTCATTCATGATATTTGTAGTGTCGGGAAGGCAGCGCTCACCAATATTATACCAATACTCAGTGTGATGGGCATAGAGGCATGTCCTATTTTGACTTATTTATTATCCACACATACGGGGGGATATGGAAAGCCAGCTATGTGGTCATTTCCTAATTTTATGAGGGATTGTGCTGAGCATTATAAAAGAGAACATATCAGTTTTGATGCTGTTTTAATCGGGTATTTAGGGACAGAAGAGGCGATAGAATCTGCGGTTTATTTTATGGAGCAATTAAGGGTTGGGAAGGTTATTCTAGATCCTATTTTTGGGGATAATGGGAAATTATATAGTAATTTTAAAGAGGGGTATGTAGAGAAACTGAAAAGGTTGATTTCGTTTTCAGATGTTATTTTGCCGAATTATACAGAGGGGTGTTATCTTATAAGGGAAAGGGGAGAGGAAATCGAGAAAGAATGGGAAGAGTTGAGAGAAGGGCTTTTAAAATTAGGGGCGAAAAATATAGTAGTGACAAGTATTCCGGGAAAGCAGAGAGAGAATATTCAGATTGGTTATGGAAATGAGAAAATAAGTAAGACAAAAGAATGGAAGCGGGAAGAAAAAAGTTTTCATGGGACAGGGGATATTTTCGCGGCGGTGTTTTGCGGAACGTATTTACAGACAGAGGATTTAGAAAAAAGTGTAGAAGAAGCACATAAATTTGTGAGTTATTGTATAAAAATAAGCAGTCAATATGATTATGAAGAAAGAGAGGGGATTTTGTTAGAGAAATGTCTGTCTTATTTTTTTGATAAATAAAAAAAGGATAACAGGATACTTGTAGATGAAAAATTTAGAAGGGACTTATAAATGAAGAGAAAATGGTTATTATTACTTTTCCCGATAGCGTTAATTTTATTAACTATTACAAGAAACAATCCTTGGATTGCAGAATTTATATTTGCAAGGAGGATTTATAAATATTATGCATTAGTATGGAGTTCTATTACGCAATGGATACCTTTTTCCTTGATGGAATTAGGAATTATTTTGATTCCAATCATAGTAATAGGCTGGGTGTTGTGGGTGATTGTGGGATTGGTGAAGAGGAAAAAAGACAGAATGAAATTTCTTTTAAGACAAATGTTATCTGTCTTATGTTTGGGGAGTGTGGTCTTTTTTTGGCTTACGGTTACTTGTCTAGTAAATTATAATCGCTATACTTTCACACAGATCAGTGGATTAGAGATAAGAGCTTCTTATAAAGAAGAACTTTATGAATTGTGTTTAGAACTGGCGCAAAAAGCTAACACTTTAAGAGAACAGTTAAAAAAAGTAGATGAAGAGGGGGCGATGGCATTAGAAGATAATTCGGTGAGAGAATTATCGAAGACAGCGCGTGCTGCTTATCAGAAATTGGGAGAGGAATATGACGTTTTTACTTATAGGACAGCTTATACGAAACCGATTTATTTTTCAAGAGCGATGTCTTATACTGATTTAGTGGGAATATATTGTCCATTTACGATGGAAACCAATGTTAATATAGATGTATCGGAGTACTCAAGGGCTTCTACTATGACTCATGAATTAGCACATTATTATGGATTTATGAGAGAAGATGAGGCGAATTTTATCAGCTATTTAGCTTGTATTAATTCAGACTCACTGGAATTTCAATATAGTGGAGTTATGTTAGGGTTGATTCATGCTACGAATCAATTATATCAAGTGGATATAGAAAAATATAGGGAGATCTGGGGACAATATCATGAAGGTGTGAGAACAGATTTAGTACAGAATAGTTTATATTGGCAGGAATTAAGAGAAAGTAAGATAAGACAGATTTCGGAAACAGTAAATGATGCTTATCTAAAGGCGAATCATCAAGAAGATGGAGTAAAAAGTTATGGGAGAATGGTAGATTTATTATTGGCTTGGCATCGAAAGCAGACAGAATGATTTTGTATATGCGCAGGAGTGGGAGATTATTATGAAAAAAAAGACGGAAAAGGGATATAAGAGGGTTAGCTTGAAGATGGCAGTTTTATTTGTCAGTATTTTTCTGTCAGGCTGTCAAAGAGGAAGTGCTGTTCCGATTGTGGAAGATGCTGATAGCGAAATGATATCGGAATCATCTAGTACATCAACAGAAGATAGAAGAGAAAGTGATTTGGTTTTAGATGATAAAGAAGAGGATTCTATTGTGACAGAGAGATATGAACAGGATAAAATTCTTATCGCTTATCCGCAGTTTGAAAAGATAGAAAAAGAGTTGTCTGCTGAGAAGATAAATGAACAGATAAAGCAGGATGCGCTTAAAATTTTGGAGTTCTATGAGGTGATAAAAGAGGATACTTTAGAGGTTTCTTATGAAATAAAAGGTTCTTTTAAAACAGATATTTCTATTGTCTATAAGGGATATTATTTGAAAAAGGGGGATTCTTATCCTATTAATATTATTTATACGAGCAATTTAGAATTAAAAAATGCGAGCAGGCACAATCTGGCGGATAGAGTGGATTTAGAACAGATGGCACAAAATATTGTAGATGGGAAGTATCAGATAGTTGAGAAAGATAAGAGAGAATTTTCAGAGGCAATCGAACAGGAAATCATGCGATATACAAAGGAAGAATGGATAGAGAATCTGAAGAAAACGGATTTTAGAGAAACTTCTTATGAAGCATATCCAGAATGGTTTTCTTATTGGGAGTGGAAAGGGAAAGAGAGAATCGATTATTTTATTATTCCGATGATACATGCATTAGGAGATTATGTGATAATACAAGTAGAGGGAGAGGAATTGAAAGAGTAGGAGAAAGGGAAAAGGTTGTGGCAAAGGTACGCTTACGGCAAGGGATATTCCAACGAAGCCGCGCTTTCGCTCCGTTCCAGACGTAGCGGTACTAAATTCGCAAATCCCGCTTCTTGCGGGTTTGCTCATTAAGTGCCGACGTCTTCCAAGGGGCTTCTTTTGGAATTATCCCTTGCCGTAAGCTGGTTTTTTGGCTGTTCTAGGAATAAGAAATGTTTTATAGCGAATATATGGTTTTGTGGAAATGGGGATATAGTAAATGGATAGATATTTTCTCTTGTTTTTGTCTTGATAGGCATTTTACAAGGGAAAATTTTTTTATTGCTTATTGTTGTTTCACTATTTTAGAAAATATTTAATAGTATGTAGTAGACGGAAGGTAGAATTTTCTTTTATAAGAATATATTATGTTTAGATTTTAGTAAGAGTAATTTTGTTGTAATGGGTAAATTTAATTTTTGAGAAAGGTTATTCATGCTTATTGACTTTTATTAACGATTTTTGGAAAAATAGTTGACAAACGTTAATTGTAGTGATAATATATGGGCAACAAATGGGAAACTATTTTATAAATGCAAAATAATAATCGTGTTATGCTTAAGGTATAACCTAACAACAGGAGGTAATTATGTTTATTGAAGAAAGACACAAATTAATTTTAGAATGTTTAGAGAAAAATGGCAGTATTACGACAAACGATATTATGGAGCAATATAGTGTGAGTTATGATACAGCTAAGCGTGATCTCAGAATTTTAGATGAAAAAGGATTACTAAAAAGAACTCATGGCGGAGCACTTCCTTTACATCAAGTTGCGATTGGAAGACCACCTAAGATGACAATAAAGGATATAACATCTGTAAAAGAAAATTATTACCAAATTGCTCTCAAAGCGGTAACAATGATAGAAGATAACGATGTTATTTTCCTTTCATCTGTTACAGTATGTTATTTTATGGCGCAAAATCTGCCAGTAAATAAGAAGATAAGAGTTGTTACTAATTCAATTATTATAGCAGAGGAGCTGCGAACAAAGGATAATATTTCTGTTATTATGCTGGGCGGTGAGATGGATCATAAGGGAAACTGCTATGATAATATTGCAATAGAAACTATAAAGAGATTACGCTTTGATAAAAGTTTTATTTCATCTGCATTTATTTCCGCAGAATTTGGATTATCCATTCAGAAGACATCTGCAATTAGTTTTTACGATGCAATTATAGCGAGTTCTAAAAAAGTCATCGGATTATATCCAAAAGAAAAAATCGGTTTTGATTCTGTTATAAGCATTTGTCCCGCTGAAAGATTGGATATTATGATTACAGATTGGGATACAGCGGAAAAAGATCTGATTTCTTTTGATGAAAAGGGGATAGAAATAGTAATAGTAGAAAAACCAGATGAAGAAGCGATATAATTTCACTAAATTGTCGTAAGAGTATGTTAAATTTTAAGGTTAAGAATTTTTCATTGGAGAAAAGAAATATGGACGAATTATTTAAGAAATTATAGGATTACATTGAGCCATTTCATGCAGATTGGAAAAAACAACAAAAACCCGCTTCAAAGAAATTAATAGCTCAATTTGTAGAAGACACTCAAATAGGTGAAATATACTAAAAGAATTTAAAAATTATATTTTTTCACTACATATGAACATTGTCACCAATACAAGAACATTTCAAGTCGTGAACATCTCTTTTCAAAAAGTAGAATAGCCAACCGACTAGCGGAGGCAAGGCACTCTTCCAAAAGAAACCCCTTGGAAGACGTTGGCACTTAATGAGCAAACCCGCAAGAA
>CANRVK010000262.1 GCA_947643285.1 uncultured Eubacteriaceae bacterium | reverse complement strand
TCTTCCAAGGGGCTTCTTTTGGAATTCGTTTCTCCTCTCTGCTAGTTTTTTATTTGGGCTGCTTTATAAAAAATGAATGGCACAATCAAATAAAAACCTTATATCATAACGAACCATCACACCTTACAGACTAGCCCATGATACAATCTAGCGCAGGAATTCCTCTATTCCGAAAGAAGCCCCTTGGAAAACGTTGGTACTTAATGAGCAATTTCGCAAGAAGCGAAATGGCGAATTTAGTACCATTACGTCTGGAACGGAGCGAGAGCGCGGCTTCGTTGAAATAGAGGAATTCCTGCGCGAACCGTTCGCCAATTTCTTCCCATATCCACGAATCTTTGAATAGCGAAAAAATGTATTTTATGGAAAATTCATGTAGACTTTTTATCAGATAAGTTGTAAAATAGAATAGAATTTATATGTGCAGAAAATCTTACTTTTTTGCATAAAATTAAATAACTCTTATTAAAAAATACCTTTATGTTTCATATTCTAATTTAATACAATAAAAAAAGATAGAAAAAGCTAACCGATATTGATTGTTAGTTCTCCTATCTTTTTTAAACTTTTTATTTTTTTCTCTTTTCAAACTCTTTCTGAAATGCTACTAAATCTTGCCCTTTTAATGCTCTTTCTAAAAGTTGCGGCAGCATCTGTGGATTACATGCGAAACAAGAAATTCCTATCTTAGAAACTCTTTCTGCCATCTGTGCATCATAATAAGGACGTCCTCCATCTGCAATCGCCAATAGACATATCACTGTCACACCTGACTGTTTTAAATCCTCTAATCTTCTTAATAACCCAGCTCGATTCCCTCCTTCTTCTAAGTCAGTGATTAGAAAAAATAATGTTTTCGCTGGATTTTCAATAAACTGTTCACAATATGCCACTGACTTATTAATATTTGTTCCTCCACCTAGCTGAATACCAAATAATAAGTCTACTGGATCATCTGTTTTTTCTGTCAAATCCACTATTTCTGTATCAAAAGCTACAATTCTAGTATTAATAGCAGACATACTAGCTAAAATACAGCTCATAATAGAAGAATAAATGACAGATTCTCCCATAGAACCACTCTGATCTATATCCACAATAACCATATGTTTATTCGCTGTCATGGTAGAACGATCAAAAAAATAAAATCTCTCTGGAATAATTGTCTTTAAATCTGGATTATAATTTTTTAAATTCCGATTAATGGTATATTTAAAATCTAATGCAGCAGCAGAGGGAATAGGAGAATGTTGTCTTTTATTTAAAGCAGCCGTCACACAGCGTTTAATATCGCTTTCTAACAGTTTATTGATTTGTTCTACGATTTTTTTAATAAATGCTCGTACACTCTCTTTAGAACGCTTTGGAATCTGATCTTTTAACATCAAAATAGTAGAAGCTAATCCGATATCTGGCTCTAAATGTTCTAATAATTCTGGTTCAAAAATTAATTGTTTTAAACCACATTTCTCCATCGCATCTGTCTGGATGATAGTCACCAATTCTTTATCAAATAAGCTTCTCACATCTCCAAGCCATTTAGAAATCATAGGAGAAGAAGGATTTTTTCCTCCACCACCTCCAAAACTTCCTCCGCTGCTGTTATTATAAATAGCCGCCAATGCTTGATCCATCAACATCTGTTCTTCACTGAGATGAAAGCCTTCCATTCCTTCCATTTTTTCAAACTGTTGGCTAGAATCGTTTCCTAAAATCAACCTCCACCGCTTTACTCTCTCTTTATCATCCATAAAAATATTCCCTTTCTGATAATATATAAAATCATTCTGAAACTTTTTTCTATCCATACATTTTTAAACTAATTTAGAATCGACTTTATTCTGTTATAATTCTCATTTCATTCCTATCATTAGTAGATAATTGCGAAACTCCAAACACCATAGAACTACTGACCTTTCCGAATATCTATTTCCTGTATCTTCTCACTCTAATTTCATAAGTTATCGTAACATTCGCTTTTCAAAAAGTAGAACAGCCAACCAATTAGCGGAGGCAAGGAAGTATTCCATAAGAAGCCCCTTGGAAGACGTCGGTACTTAATAAGCAAACCCGCAAGTAGCGGGATTTGCGAATTTAGTACCGCTACGTCTGGAACGGAGCGAGAGCGCGGCTTCGATGGAATACTTCCTTGCCGGAGCGTCCCCCTTTTTTCACTTTCACAATCACCTAATATCATTAAATATCATCAAAATTAAATTCCTCTAATTCTTTTAATGTATCCTCTTCCTCTTCTGTCATCTGTGCATTTAAAATCTCGCTTACATTTTGTGGGTTTAAGTTCCATATCTCTCCCAGATTCTCTGCTATATCACTTTTCTCTTTCGGAGTGAAATCTGCAAATGCTCTGCGCAGAAATACTAATGCTCTTTTAAACTCCTCTTCGTCTAAACAATCTAAATATTCACTCAATTTCTCCCACAAACTCATTCTAGCGATAAGGGAATATCTATTTTTTAAAGATAACCCTTCAAACCAACACGCCCCTAAATCTGCTGGAACACCTTTAGAAAGCCTTCTTTGCACTTCTATTGCCAGTTCTTCTCCATTTATTTCACTTCGTTCTAATAAAATAGCCATCGCATATCCAGATGCTTTTGTATTTAAGTCATCTCTATGAGCTACTGTATGCAATATCTGTATCCATTGTTCTTTATTTAAAAAATCATGTACAATAGATACTTCATTGATCTGTCCCATTGCTTCAATCACTTGTGTGACTGCGTTATTATCACAAATACAGCTTCCTACTAACAATAGACAGCCTCTTAAAAATAATTGTTCTAAAATAGGCTTTAATGGTTCTGGATTCAAATGGCGAATCGTCCCATATTGTATTACAAAAGAAATATCTTTTGCTGTCTTCGCGATATCTAAAATAGCAGCTGCTTCTGTTGCCAATCTCTGTAAAGCGGCTGTCGCATATATCATAGAACTTTCCATTCCACACAGAGAAGTATCTCTTATCACTTGTGCGATTTCACTGATAGAAGTACTTTTTTCCACACGTTCTTTTAAGACATAAGAAGCCGCATATTCTATCGTTTCTCCTTTTAGGGCAGTTTCCACAATTTCAATTTCTGCTTCTGGTGTCCAACGTAATACCCAATGTTCCGCCCATGTGGCTCTATCTTGGCTGACGGGTTGATAATCCGCAAAATGAATTCCCAAAATACTCAACCGATGCAGAAAAAACGATCGATTCAAGTCTAAAAACGCAGATTTCTCTGATTTGACTGTTAATTTCTCTCTCAAATCTAATTGTAAATCCTGCGCCGTCAAAGATTTATATTTCTCTAACTTTAAATCTTTCAACAAACGATAAAAATCTTCTTGTACCGAAGTGCGGCTCACACCCTCTGGCAGAGAACCTATTTTTGTCCCTATCTGAGTATCTGCTACCGCGAGTGCTATCTCTGAAAAATGCCCATGTCCCATACAAGTAATCGCTGCATCTGTTAAATCCCGAAGATTCGGAATCTTTTTATCCCTAAGTTCTGCCAAAGAAACCGCGAGCCTCATAGCCTCTATCACTTCCGCCGAAGACACCATATGCCCATAATTTCTTTGGTATGCTGCTATTTTTGATAGATAAGAATAGCCAGCATAAGAAATATCATTTTGCTGCATACCTTCATACAAAAGTTCATAATATGCAGGAGCTTTATTCCCAGCTCCATAGCCCGATCGGTCAGATAACCGATAATAAGAATAAGGCATTAAAGTCCTAGCCGAAGGAATAAACGGCAATTTTTTTTCTTCCTCTTCTGTCATAACAGGAGAAGCTCCTAATAGTCCTTCTACATGATATGAACCTGTCACCACTACAATATCGCCATTTGTTTCTTTCTTCGCCTTTTCAATCTGCCTTCTCATATATGCTTCTCTGACTAAATTCTCAGCATAACTTGGGTCACTTTTTTCTGTCAAGCTTCTTAATTGCTTTCCAAATTCACGTGCTCCATAAAAATAATCTTCTTCTTTTATCGTATGCTCTAAATTTCTTTCCCAGAATCCTTCCTGTGATTCTTCTCCTGAAAGCTCGTCTAACTTCTGATAGACATAAGAATTGATATTTTCTTCCCCTTTTTGTTCTAAATCCAGATCTCGAATAGCTAAAAATGTTCCAGAGGGCAAGTCAATAAAGCGACATGACACCTGATGTTCAAAACTCCAGCGGATAGCTTCATATTCTGGGGAATATACAGCAAATGGATACAAAATTGTTTTAATCGGAGTTTCTTTTGTATATGCCATAATCGCGATAGGAGGTTTTGTATCTTCTGACACAATATATTCCATCTGCTCAGTCATATCACTAGGTCCTTCTACTAATACCATAGCTGGCTTCACTCTCTCTAAAAGTTCACGCAAGTGAAAAGCTCCCGCCGAAGAAAGATGGCGTATTCCATAAATAATAACTTCTTGCTTCATCAGCTATTCAACTCCTTGCATTCCCTATAAAGGTCAGACCACGCACCGCCACGCTTTTTCATAATATTTTCCAAATATTCCTTCCATGCCATACCATCTTTTTCTTCATCTTTTATCACTGCTCCCTGTAATGCAGCAGCTAAATCATATTCCGAAATCGTTCCGCTCCCAAAGCTCCCTGCCAATGCCATACTATTCGCTAATAAAGAAATTGCCTCTGCGGTAGATAAAACCCCACTGGTAGTCTTTAACTTCTGTTTTCCATCTAACGTCATTCCATCTCGTAATTCCCTGAAAATGGTACATACTTTTTCTACCACATCTTCTGTCGGCATCTGTGCATTTAAATCCAAATTTTATGAAAGCTGTTCTACACGAGTTTTCACAATTTCCATCTCTGATTTTAAATTAGACGGAGAAGGAAGAACTACAATATTAAATCTTCTCTTCAAAGCCGCAGACATCTCATTTACTCCCTTATCTCTGGTATTCGCAGTAGCAATGATAGAAAATCCCTTTTGTGCTGGCACTTCCATCGCTAATTCAGGCACAGAAATCCTTTTCTCTGATAACATAGAGATCAGAGCGTCCTGCACTTCTGAAGCACATCTAGAAATTTCTTCTA
>CANRVK010000261.1 GCA_947643285.1 uncultured Eubacteriaceae bacterium | reverse complement strand
AGTACCAACGTCTTCCAAGGGGCTTCTTATGGAATACTGCCTTGCCTCCGCTGCTGGTTGGCTGTTCTACTTTTGGAAAAGCGAATGTTACGATAACTTATGAAATTGAAGTGAGGAGATATAGGAAATAGATATTCGGAAAGGTTCGTAGTTCTATGGGATTTAGAGTTTCGCAATTACTTAGTGTTGTTAAAATAGAAAGGTGACGGAAATGGCAGAAAAAAGAGATTACTATGAAGTCTTAGGAGTATCAAGAGATGCAGATGATGCTGCTCTAAAAAAAGCTTATCGACAATTAGCGAAAAAATATCATCCTGATGCGAATCCCGGAAATAAAGAAGCGGAAGCGAAGTTTAAAGAGGCTTCAGAAGCATATGCAGTACTCAGCGATCCACAAAAACGTCAGCAATATGATCAGTTCGGTCATTCTGCATTTGATGGCGGTGCAGGAGCAGGAGCGGGTGGATTTGATTTCAATATGGGGGATATGGGAGATATCTTTGGGGATATTTTCGGAGATTTATTTGGAGGTGGAGGAAGGACTCGGCGCGCTAGTAATGGACCTATGAAGGGGGCTAATCTGCGCACCAGTATACGAATCACATTTGAAGAGGCGGTATTTGGGGCAGAGAAGGAACTGGAATTGAATTTGAAAGATGAATGTAGCAAATGCCATGGGACAGGGGCAAAGCCGGGGACTTCTCCTCAAACTTGTTCTAAATGTAATGGAAAAGGTCAGATTGTCTATAGTCAGCAATCTCTATTTGGCATGGTGAGAAATGTGCAGACTTGTCCAGATTGTAATGGAACTGGTAAAATGGTGAAGGAAAAATGTCCAGATTGTTATGGAACAGGTTATATTAGCAATAGAAAGAAAATAGAAGTGAGTGTGCCTGCAGGAATCGATGATGGACAGAGTATTCGGATTCGAGGAAAGGGAGAGCCGGGAGTAAATGGTGGTGAGAGAGGCGATTTATTAGTAGAGGTGAATGTTTCTAGACACCCGATTTTCCAAAGACAGGAATATAATATTTTCTCTACTGTGCCAGTGAGTTTTGCAACTGCTGCGTTAGGTGGAGAAATCAGGATTAAGACAGTGGACGGAGAAGTCGCTTATGATGTAAAACCGGGGACACAGACGGATACTAAGGTGAGATTAAAAGGGAAAGGTGTGCCTTCTTTGAGGAATAAGGCGATCAGAGGGGATCACTATGTCACTTTAGTGGTGCAAGTTCCAGAGAGAATGAATGAAGAGCAGAAAGAGGCGCTTCGTAAATTTGATGAATTGATGCGAGGGGTAGAGCCAGAGGAACATAAAAAGAAAAAAGGGTTTAAGGATATTTTTAAATAAAGAGGAGGAATCCATATTGTTTTTGTAAGAGGGAAAACAGTATGGATTTTTTTATGAGTTTATGGGAAATCATGGGGTGGGAGAAAAAGAATTGGTGGGGAGTGTAAGGTGGAGAGAGTGGTTGATTAGAAGAAAAAGAAAAATTTTGGTTGATATATGAATTTATCTTAGATATATTATAATATAATAAAGTGTTAAGGGGTAGGTATGTTGATTTTTTATGTTTTGGCTAAGGTTACGCTTTGGTAAGGAATGTTCCAACGAAGCCGCGCTCTCGCTCCGTTCCAGACGTAGCGGTACTAAGCGCACAGCCCGAAAGGGCTGTTTGCTAAGTGCCGACGTCTTCCAAGGGGCTTCTTTTGGAATCATTCCTTGCCAAAGCTGATGTTTATTCATTCATGTATTCATTCATGAATGACGAGAAGCTTTTCACTTTATTGTGATGAATGGTATTGTTATTTGAAATTGTTTTATGGGTTTTGTGGTGAAGAATTTAGGGTTCATTATGTTTGGAATGGAGTGGGGTTTTGCCAGAGTGAAAATTTTTTTATAAAGGAGATTTTATATGAAAGAGAATTTTAAGACAATAAATTTATTTGATTTAACGCAGACGATTGCGAAGGATTTATTTACTGATGTAGAGTATCCTTGGGAGGTGTTGCCTTGCATAAAGGAATTTGTTAAGAAGTTGGGAGAGGGGCTTTCTGAAGAGGAATATACAAAGAAAGGGGAAGATATTTGGATTGCAAAGTCTGCTAAGGTGGCGGAGAGTGCATGGTTGCAAGGTCCTTTGATTATTGGGAAAGATGCGGAAATTAGGCATTGTGCTTTTATCAGAGGTAGTGTTATTGTGGGTGAGGGAGCAGTAGTGGGAAATTCTACAGAGCTTAAAAATTGTATTTTATTTAATAAAGTGCAAGTTCCGCATTATAATTATGTGGGAGATTCGATTTTGGGGTATCGGTCGCATATGGGAGCAGGTTCTATCACTTCTAATGTGAAATCAGATAAGACATTAGTAAAAGTTCATTTGGAAGGAGAAGAGATAGAAACAGGGCTTAAGAAATTTGGAGCGATGGTTGGGGATTTCGTGGAAGTGGGTTGTGGATCTGTTCTCAATCCGGGAAGTGTGATAGGAAGAAATAGTAATATTTATCCTTTATCTATGGTGCGGGGAGCTGTTGCAGAGAAAAGTATTTATAAAAAGCAGGGAGAAGTAGTGGAGAAGAGAGAAAGAATGGAATGAAAGAGGAACAGAGAAAAAGAGATTTGAGTTTGCCACAGGAATTTTTGGATAGAATGAAAGGAATGTTACAGGAGGAGTTTTCAGATTTTTTGAGAAGTTATGAAAGAGAAAGGGAGCAAGGGCTTAGAGTGAATTCTCTGAAAGTATTGAAAGAGGAGTTTTGTAAGATATCGCCTTTTTGGTTGGAAAAAATTCCTTGGGCAGAGAATGGATTTTATTATTTGGCTGAGGAAAGACCGGGGAAACATATTTATCATGAGGCAGGACTTTATTATATTCAAGAACCTAGTGCCATGGCGGTTGCGGAAGGGTTAAAGGCAGAACCGGGAGAGAGGATTTTGGATCTATGCGCAGCTCCGGGGGGAAAGACAACTCAGATTGCGGCTATGTTAAAGGGGAAGGGATTTTTATTATCAAATGAGATTCATCCAGCTAGGGCGAAAATATTAGCGCAGAATGTGGAACGGATGGGGATTCGGAATGTGGTTGTCACAAATGAAACGCCAGCGCGTTTAGCGGAGAGATTTCCTTCTTACTTTGACAGAGTTTTAGTGGATGCTCCTTGTTCTGGAGAGGGAATGTTTCGGAAAGATGAAGCGGCTAGAGGAGAATGGAGTCTTGCAAATGTGGAGTTGTGTGCAGAAAGACAGATGGAGATTTTAGAACAGGCGGTTTTGATGTTAAAGGAAGGTGGGAGGTTAGTTTATTCTACTTGTACTTTTTCAGAACAGGAAAATGAGATGGTGATAGAGAAGTTTTTAGAACAGCATCCGGAAATTGAGTTGGAAAAGGATGGATTTATGGGGAGTCAGAATTTAGAAAATGAACGTCTGCGTTTTACGTATCGTTTATGGCCACAGAGATTGAAAGGAGAAGGACATTTTATCGCCATTTTAAAAAAAGTGAGTGGAAGGGCTAGAAGTGAGTTAGGAAAGCAAAAGGGCTGGAAAGATAAAAAGTTATGGCAGGCTTATGAGGAATTTAAAAAGGAATGGGGACTTCAGATAGAAGATGGAAAGTATATTTTATTCGGAGAACAGTTATATTTACTGCCAGATGATATGATTGATATGAAGGGATTAAAGGTGGTGCGTCCGGGATGGCATCTGGGAACATTCCGAAAGAATAGATTAGAACCTTCTCATGCTTTAGCAGTTTCTTTGAAACCAAATGAGTTTGAAAATAGAATTTCTTTTTTGGCAGGTAGTGAGCAGATAGAAAGATATGTAAGGGGAGAAACTATTGAGATAGAAGCAGGAGAACAGGTACAAAAAGGTTGGTGCTTGGTGGAGGTAGATGGCTATTCTTTAGGTTGGGGAAAGGTGAATCAGCAGATAATAAAAAATCATTACCCAAAAGGATTGAGATTCTAGGAATATAATAGTGATGTTACTATAATAAGATTATTTTATAAAAAGGTTCGCGTAATAGGATATTACGCGAACCTTTTTTCTTACTATAGCACAAAAATTTTTTTATTGCAAGGTGAAATTTTTCAAATGGGTTGGGTTTATTTGGTTTTTGTTAGAAGATTTCTGTTGTTTCAAGGGGAAGAGATTGGCGAATGGGTCACAGTTTCCCGAAAAATACCCTTGTCAGACGCGCTCTCGCTCCGTTCCAGACGTAGCGGTACTAAATTCGCGGTTTCGCTTTTTGCGAAACTGCTCATTAAGTACCAACGTCTTCCAAGGGTCTGCCAAGGGTATATTTTCGGGAAACCGCTACTTTCTGGGCTTTTCTGGGAATTGAAAGACTGGATTTGTGTTTTGTGCAGTATTTATCTTTCAAGATATAACCTTATTGTGATAAATGAAATATATCTTTTTTCTAAAGCTGTCTATAAATTAGCGAAGACAAAGAAGTATTCCGAAAGAAGACCCTTGGAAGACGTTGGCACTTAATGAGCGGTGCGGTTACGCGCCGAGAATTTAGTGTCCGCTACGTCTGGAACGGAGCGAGAGCGCGTCTTCGTTGGAATACTTCTTTGTCGTAGCGAACTTTTGATTCTTATGTAAAACAGATACAAGAAAATGAAAAGAAAAAAATTTTTAATTCTAAGTGTTTTTAAAAAATATCGTATTTTTCTATAGTTAGTGATATTTTTTTTAAAAAAGGTTCGCGTAATATCCTATTACGTGAATCAAATATTTAGATCAGAGGGTAATAGAATGAGGTAAAATATGGGAAATGAATCAAATAACAATTACCTATAAAATGAAGTTATATCATAAACATTGGGAAGAGTTAAGTTTAACCAAGAAGTTATATAATCAGGTTTTAAAGTTTTATTATGAAATTTTATTAGAACAGGAAGAGCTTTTAGAACTCAGTAATTTTTTATTAATGAGGGAATTAGAAATTCTCAGTGTGGGAACAAAAGAAGATAAAAAGGAGAATAGAAAACCGAAGTATTCTCTTCAAGAATTTCCTACTTTGCCGCTTTATTTTAGAAGAGCGATTATCAATCATGCGATAAGTTTAATGAGA
>CANRVK010000260.1 GCA_947643285.1 uncultured Eubacteriaceae bacterium | reverse complement strand
GACAAGGGTATTTTTCGCTAAAGCGTGACCCATTCGCCACTCCCTTTAAACAGCAACAAACATAACAAACGGAATTTAAACCGAATAAAATTATTTCAAAAATTTTACCTTGCAATCTAAAAATTTTTGTGATATAGTAAATAAGAATAAAAAAAGTTCGCGTAATATTCTATTACGCGAACTTTTTTCTGTATATTTCGATTCATATTATTATTTAGGATAAATTGTTCATCAATACTTATAAAAACATTTTTTATGAAGATCTTGCTAATTTTGGTAATAAGGATTTATAATAAAGATGTAAAACAGAAGGGTATCACTGTTTCACCAAATTTAAATAAAATTAAGGAGGATTTGGGTATGCATTATAAGTACATAGGCAGAAGAGGGATAACAGCGGTATTAACTGCATTAGTGTTGAGTATGGGAAGTATTACGGTGAGAGCGGATGAACCAGAGAAAAGAACAAAAGAAGAAATTATGCTGTTTTATGAAGAACATCCTTATAATACTAAAAATGAAATTACTTTTGAAGAAGAGCCATCTTTTTCACCTTATACAGCAGGAAAGCTGTCAGAAAGTGTTGTGAATGATGGGCTTAATGCGTGGAATTTTGTTCGCTATATAGCAGGTGTTCCAGCAGATATTACAATTAAACCAGAATATGAGGAAATGGCACAGACAGGGTGTGTAGTGTTAGCGAAGAATAATGTGCTTTCACATCAGCCTGATAATACTTATGATATACCAAAGGAATTTTTTGAAAGAGGATATAGCGGAGTATCACAGAGCAATCTCGGAAGGGGGTATATCAACATCAGTTCTTCTATTTTAAATGGATATATGAATGATGGGGATAGCTCTAATATTGACAGAGTGGGGCATAGAAGATGGTGCTTATATCCGGGAATAAGATATACAGGATTTGGGTATTATAATCGTTATACAGCTTTATATATATTTGACGAATCTAGAACGGATTATAAAATAGTAGATTATATAGCTTGGCCTGCTCAGACAATGCCATATGAAGTATTCCGCGGTCCTTGGTCTGTACAGCTATCAGATGTATATAAAATTGGTGAAAATGTTATTCAGGTGACAATGACAGATTTAGGCACAGGAGAAGAATGGATATTTCATAGTAATAATACTTATGATACATCTAAAACACCATATTTTAATGTAGATACAGAAAATTATGGGTGGATGCCAGCTATTATTTTTAAGCCAGATAAGGAATTTTCATCAACAGATAAAGTACATGTAAAGATTACAGGTTTAACAGACAAAAATGGAAATCCTGCTGAAATTGAATATACAGTAGAATTCTTTTCTTTGAAAGACGATTTTTTAAATGGCAGTGATGGGTGGGAGCAACAGTCAGATGGAAAGTGGAAATATAAAAATTTATATGGCAGCTATATCATGGACAAGTGGATATGTATCAATGATAAGTGGTACTTGATGGGAGTAGACGGATATATGAGCACTGGTTGGATATTTAGAGATGGAGAATGGTATTATCTGAATACAAATGGTGAGATGGAAACAGGGTGGAAGTCTATTGATGGAAAATGGTATCATTTTAATGATAGTGGCGAGATGGAAACAGGCTGGATAGTAAGTGATGGTAAGTGGTATTATTTGAATATAGATGGTTCTATGGGAACAAATATGATCACACCAGATGGTTATAACGTAAATGAAAATGGTGAGCGAGTAAACTAAACAAAAGATTATAATAAGAAATCCCCTATCGTTAAGATAGGGGTAAATGATT
This sequence comes from uncultured Eubacteriaceae bacterium, assembly GCA_947643285.1. Taxonomy (GTDB): domain Bacteria; phylum Bacillota; class Clostridia; order Lachnospirales; family Lachnospiraceae; genus MGBC136627. The sequence continues at coordinate 3,345 of CANRVK010000260.1, read as the reverse complement.
TTTAAGTAAAATGATTTGAGATTATAATTTGCATAAAAGAATTATCATATTTAACACGGAAAAAGATAAATGGGAGGTATGAAAATGCTATTTAGTTCTATGATTTTTTTATGGGTTTTTTTGCCCATAGTTATTATTGGGAATTTTGCATTTTCAGTTATTCAGTTTAAAAGCATAAAAAAAAGAATGAGGGTGAAAAATATTTTTTTGCTCATCTTTAGTATAGTATTTTATGCATGGGGAGGAATATATTATGTGTTAATTATGATTTTTTCGATTCTTTTAAATTTTTTTGGAGGGTATATATTAGAAAAAGAAGAAAAGAAAAAGAATGTTAGAAAATATAGATTATTTGTGATTCTCTTTCTTAATCTCGCTATGTTATTTTATTTTAAGTATTTTAATATGGTTCTTGTGATGATAGAGGCGATTATGCAGGCGGATAAAGGATTTTCGACGGTATGGACAACCATGATGAGTATGGAACGCACAGGCGTTTTGAATATAAAAAATATTGTGCTGCCGATAGGAATCTCTTTTTTCACATTTCAGTCCATGTCTTATGTCATAGATCTATATATGGGCAAGGTTTCATTACAAAAGGATATCATAAATTTTGCACTTTATGTATCATTATTTCCACAGTTAATAGCTGGACCTATTGTAAAATACAGTGATGTATCAGAACAGATAGAAAACAGAGCGGAAAGTTTAGGACTTTTTGTTTCTGGTCAAAAAAGGTTTTGCTATGGGTTGGGAAAAAAGGTGATAATTGCAAATACATTTGCAGAAATCGCGGATCAGATATGGGCATTAGAAACAACTACATTAGGAACAGCCGTAGCGTGGTTTGGAGCTATCGCATATACCATACAGATATATTACGATTTTTCAGGATATTCAGATATGGCGATTGGAATAGGGAGAATGTTGGGATTTCGATTCAAAGAAAATTTTAATTATCCTTATACTTCACTTTCCATTCAGGAATTTTGGAGAAGATGGCATATTTCATTATCGACATGGTTTAAAGAATATATTTATATCCCTTTAGGCGGAAATAGAAAAGGAAATTTACGCACTTATATAAATGTATTTATCGTTTTTTTGCTCACAGGGATATGGCATGGGGCAAATTTTACCTTTCTTGTGTGGGGCATTTTTTTTGCCATACTTCAAATCACAGAAAGACTTTTTCTCAAAAAAATATTGGACAAAAACCCTATTAAGATTATTAATTGGATATATATGATACTTATGGTGATAATCGGATGGGTATATTTTAGATCAGAGAATATATTACAGGCGAACGAATTTATAAAGCAAATGTTTTATTTCACATCATCAGAAAATAATATTTTGACATTTCTTTCTATGAAAGTCATAATTTTATTTATAATAGCTATTATTTGTGCAGGCTTTCTTCAGAGGGCTATGAAGAATATATATGCTAGAGTAAAAGATAAGTTTACGATGGAAATATTTGATTTTTCTTTACAGGGAATCATATTGATTTATTCTATTTTTATGATTATGAGTGGGACATATAATCCATTTATATATTTTCAATTTTAGGAGGGAAAAATGTCAAAGGATACTGGTGAGAATGATGAGGTCATAAATGATAAAAAGAAGACGGAAAATAGAAGATTTTCTATTATAGTGATAAGTGTTTTTATGGGAATTTTACTATTGCCGACTTTGGCATGGGGATTTCTTTCGTTAGTTGGGAAAGTCAATAAAAATATAATGGATAAAATCGACTTTGATTTAGGCGAAAAGCGTGATAAAGCAACCTTCCCGAATACTTTTCATCTGAATACATTTACTTCTGAGTTGGAAGCATATTATAACGATCATGCTCCATTTAGAGCAGTTATTATCTCAGCAAACACAAAAATATCTGAAAAGATAGAAAAACCATATAAAGAAGTATTACGTCCTGTTATTATAAAATTGTTTTTTTCTGATAGAAAGTTAGAATTGGCTGGAGATTTCGAGCATGAGATGGATTTGGAAAGTTTTTTTGTGGAAGAGGTCAATTCTGAAATGGTGACAAAAGACAGTGAATATCATAATGATGTTGTGATAGAACGTATGGAAGCATCTTGTACACAAAATGGAAGTATTACTTATGAATGTTTGGATTGTCATAGAATCACTGTGGAAGAAATAAAAGCCCTTGGTCATAAAGGACAGATTATAAAAATAACAGAAGCATCTTATGAAGACTATGGATATACATTATACCAATGTATGGTATGCCAAAAAGAATATAGAGATGATTTTAAAAATAAGTTAATAGATAATAGCTATTTCCCTCCTAATATTTTTCATGATAAAGTGTTAGAAGGAAGATCAAATTGGCTGTTTTATGCTGGAGATAATAATATTGCATATTATAAGGGAGAGAATATTTTATCCGACGAAATGCAAAAAACATATTTATCACTTATGAAAGAATTGAAAAGTATCTGTGATAAGAAAGGGATACAGCTTCAATTTATGATTATACCAAATAAAGAGCAAATATATTGGGAGTATATGCCAACCTATACGATATCAAATACCTATAAGCGAGCAGACCGATTTGTCGATTATGTGAAAGAAAATTCAGATATCAATATTATTTATCCCATCAATGAGTTAAAAGCAGCGAAAAAGTATTGGCAGATATATTATAAATATGATACTCATTGGAATAATATGGGGGCATTTATTGGAGTACAGTCATTATATAAAGCATTAGGCATACCGATAGAAAATCCGTTAAATGTAGAAGCAGAAGAAGTGAAAAAACAGGAAGGGGATTTAGTGAGTTTAGGAAATCTAGATCCGAATCATTATTCCGATGATATAAATTATAACGTGATATATAAACCAGAAATCCATATATTACAAAATAGAGGAGATAAGATTGGAATAGGTAGCGGAACTTACTGTAGTATGTCTGATTCTGAAAATAAAAATAACCTTGTATTATTGTCAGATTCCTATAGAACAGCGATGATTCCCTTTTTGGAAAAAGATTTTTTAAATTGTACTATCACTCATAGAGATAATGTAAAAAATGCAGATGTAGCAGAAGCGATAAAAAATGCCGATATTTTGGTTATTACAGCGGTAGAAAGATTTGATAGCGAGATGATAGAGGCAGTAGAAGCAGTAATAACGATTCTCTCTGAAAAGGATTAACTATAAGAATATCTAAAAGAAAAATAATTAATTCTATAAAAGATATAACAAAAAAACTAAGATGTTAGAAAATAAACATCTTAGTTTTTAATTAAGAAAAGCGCGAGACGGGGATCGAACCCGCGACCCCCTCCTTGGCAAGGAGGTGCT
>CANRVK010000259.1 GCA_947643285.1 uncultured Eubacteriaceae bacterium | reverse complement strand
TCGCGGAACTGCTTATTAAGTACCAACGTCTTCCAAGGGGCTTCTTTTGGAATAGAAGACTTGCTCGTGCTAGTTTGCTGATAGTTCTACAGAAAGGAAATTTTGATCCTTTTACCTTAAGTGTTGATAAGATTAAGTTTTGTTGATTTTACTAAATAGTTTGTTATATAAAAATCTATATAGTATTGTTATATAGGGAATAAATTAGAACAGTGGAGGTGAGATATGGAATGAACAGTTTAATTGAAAATATTGATAAACTTCATACAACAGAACTGGGTGTAGAACGCATAAAAAGGAATTTACAAATGGAGGATAATGATGTTGTTCACTGGTGCAGAGTACGGATTTTGGATAAAAACGCAGTCATAGAAAGAATAGGAAAAAATTGGTATATAACAATAGATAATTATAAGATAACAGTAAATGCACATAGTTATACCATTATTACAGCTTATAAATTAAGGAATGAACTTGTATAGAACGATCATGATTGGATATGTTATTCTTTTCGTTATATTGATGAATATTCCAAAAATTTAAGTATTAGTAGCGAAAAGTAAAAAAAGCTAATTTCTTAATAGAAGAAACCATACTAAGATTACGACATATGATAAAAAATAGACCTAAGAAATATTGTTTTTTAGATCAGAAGAGTGGAGATAAATTAGTGTAGGCAAAAAAGTATTCCAAAAGAAGCCCCTTGGAAGACGTTGGTACTTAATAAGCAGTTCCGCGAAAAGCGGAGCTGCGAATTTAGTACCGTTACGTCTGGAACGGAGCGAGAGCGCGGCTTCGTTGGAATACTTTTTTGCCGAAACGCCTCCTTAGTCAAAATGTTCTCTAGTAACCTAACACTTGAATGGATATAGAATGATAAAATTCTTGACAAATAAAACGATTGTATCTACAATAGTTGTATATACAATTATTATATGGGTAGAAATAGAATAGGAAGGGAAAAAGATGTTAGGAAAATTATTTCGATATGTGGAAAAATACAAAAAATATATGATTTTAGCCATTTTTTGTATTGTGACAGAAACGATATTTGAATTAATCATTCCATTGATTATGGCGGATATTATAGATGTTGGTGTCGCAAATGCAGATAGGATTTACATATTACAAAAGGGGTTTCTAATGGTAATTTGTGCGCTGATTTCTTTAGTATTGGGGACAGGAAGTGCTAAATTTTCTGCTATCTGCGGACAGGGAATGGGAGCAGAACTCAGAAAGGCAGAATATCGGAAATTACAGAGTTTTTCTTTTGGGAATATCGATCATTTCAGTACACCGTCTTTAGTGACAAGGCTTACAAATGATGTGACTATGGTGCAAAATTCTATTTCCACAGGACTTCGACCTGCTTGTAGAGCGCCGATTATGATGTGTACTTCTTTGATTGTTTCTTTTGTTATGAATGCGAAGTTAGCGATTGTATTTTTTATAGCAGTTCCTATTTTAGGATTTTTGTTATTTCAAATTATTTCGCATGTACGCCCTATGTATGTGAAGATGCAGGGAGCGATTGATTTGGTGAATCGCATTATTCAAGAGAATTTGACGGCAATACGAGTGGTGAAATCTTATGTGAGGGGAGATTATGAGGTAGAAAAATTTAAAGAGGTGAATGATAATCTCTGTACTATATCAGAGAGGGCGTTCCGCATAGCAGTTTTAAATATGCCAGCTATGCAGTTTGTGATGTATACTACTATTATTTGTATTTTGTGGTTAGGTGGGAAGTTAATTTTTGTAGGAGATATGGAAGTTGGAAAGCTGATAGGGTTTTTGAGCTATGTATTACAAGTATTAAACTCTTTGATGATGATTTCTAATGTATTTATGATGCTTACAAGAGCATTGACTTCTGGAAAGAGAATTATGGAAGTATTAGAAGAAGAAATTGAGATCACAGAAGAAAAGGCGAAAAATATTTCTATAAATAGGGGAGATATAAGCTTTGACCATGTTTCTTTTAAATATAAAAAAGAAGCAAAGGAATATGTGCTTTCTGATATTTCTTTTGAGATAAAGGGAGGTCAGACAATTGGAATTATCGGGGAAACGGGGGCTGCGAAATCTACTCTGATTCAATTAATACCAAGATTATATGAAGCGACAAAAGGAGAGATAAGGATTGATGGAAAACCAGTCTGTGAATATCCTCTGGATCATTTAAGAGATGCGATAGCAGTGGTATTACAGAAGAATACATTATTTAGTGGTACAGTGATGGAAAATTTGAGATGGGGAAAGGAAGATGCTTCGATAGAGGAGATAGAAGAGGCTTGTAGAATCGCATGTGTGGACGAATTTATTGATCGCTTAGAAAAAGGATATGATACAGAGTTAGGACAGGGTGGTGTGAATGTATCTGGTGGTCAAAAACAGCGTTTATGTATTGCGAGAGCTATTTTAAAAAAGCCTAAAGTTTTGATCTTAGATGATTCTACAAGTGCGGTGGATATGGCTACAGAAGCTAAAATCAGAGAGGGATTAGAAAATAGTCTTCCCGATATGACAAAAATTATAATCGCACAGAGAATTTCTTCTGTCTGTCATGCAGATCAGATTATCATATTAGAAGATGGGAAAATTAATGCGATTGGAACTCATGAAATGCTATTAAAAGAAAATGAAATTTATCAAGAAATTTATTCTTCTCAACAGGAAGGGGTGGGATTATAATGGCGAGGAATGTAGGATATAAACGACCAAAGGATACAAAAAAGACATTAAAACGGTTATTTTATTATTTAGGCGGTCAGAAAGTTTCTATTTTATGTGTTGCACTTCTTGTCATTATCAGCAGTTTGGCGAATATTATGGGAACGTATTTATTAAAGCCGATTGTGAATGATTATATTGTGCCAATGGATATTAAGGGATTAATTGGCATGTTGTGCTTTATGGGAAGTATGTATCTTATCGGAGTGGGGGCTACTTTTGGATATAATCAGTTAATGGTCAGGACTACACAAAAAATAGTGGGTAAAATCAGAACAGATCTATTTGAACACACACAGAAACTGCCGCTTTCTTATTTTGACACGCATACTCATGGAGATTTAATGAGCCGTTTTACAAATGATGTGGATACGATAACAGAGGCATTTAATAATAGTTTTACTTTACTGATACAAAGTTTTATTATGGTGACAGGAACAATCATTATGCTGGTGGTATTGGACTTCAGACTCTCTGCTATTGTGATATTTTTTATGATTTTGATGTTTTTATTTATTCAATATAATGGAAAAAGGAGCAAAAAATATTTTCAGCAGCAGCAAAAAGATTTAGGAAGTATCAATGGATTCATTGAGGAGATGGTGGCAGGGCAGAAAGTGGAAAAGGTTTTCCACCATGAAGAAAAGGATTTTGAGGAGTTTTGTAAAAGAAATGAGAGTTTACGAAGGGCTTCTACAAAGGCGTTGACTTATTCAGGAATGATGGTGCCAGTGATTGTCAGTCTTTCTTATTTTAATTATGCAGTTTCTGCTTGTGTGGGCGGTCTGTTCGCATTAGCTGGATTGACTGATTTGGGAAGTCTTTCTTCATATCTTGTTTATGTGCGTCAAAGTGCGATGCCAATGAATCAATTCACTCAACAGGTGAATTTTTTGCTGGCGGCTCTATCAGGAGCAGAACGGATTTTTGATATGATGGAAGAAGAAGTAGAAATTGATGAAGGGAAAACGATACTCTGTTCGGTAAAGGAGCGAGAGGGAGGAAGTTTAGAGGAAGTGAAGGAATATACAGGAAACTTTGCATGGAAGAGAGTAGATTCAGATGGGGAGGTAGAATATATTCCCTTAAAGGGTGATGTGCGTTTTAAAGATGTGGTTTTTTATTATAAGAAAGAGAAAGTAATTTTAAATCATATCAGTTTATATGCAAAGCCCGGACAGAAAATTGCATTTGTGGGGTCTACAGGGGCTGGAAAGACAACAATTATCAATCTGATCAACCGTTTTTATGAAATCATAGAGGGAAGTATTATGTATGATGGAATTGATATCAGAGAGATCAAGAAAGATGATTTAAGGCGTTCTTTATCTATGGTGATACAGGATACACATCTCTTCACAGGTACAATTTCTGATAATATTCGATATGGCAGATTAGATGCGACAGAGGAGGAAATAAAAAGAGCGGCTAAGATTGTAAATGCGGATTCTTTTATCCGAAGGCTGCCAAATGGATATCAAACTGTTTTATATAGTGATGGGGATAATTTATCACAGGGGCAGCGGCAGCTATTAGCGATTGCTAGAGCGGCGATTTCTAGACCTCCAGTTTTAATTTTAGATGAAGCGACGAGTTCGATTGATACGAGAACAGAAAAATTGATAGAAAAAGGAATGGATTTTTTAATGCAGGACAGAACCGTTTTTGTGATAGCACATCGGCTGTCCACGGTAAGAAATGCGAGGGCGATTATGGTTTTAGAGAAGGGAAATATTATAGAGAGAGGAGATCATCAGGAATTATTGGCACAAGAAGGAAGATATTATCAATTATATACAGGACAGTTTCATTTAGAATAGTAGGAGTAATAAAATAATCAGATAGATGAATAGATACTTAAGTGGAGGATAGGGACTTGATAGAGAGAAAAAGCGAAGTCAGAGAAATGCTATTTCGGTTAGAGTTGCTGAGAAAAAGGCTTTTGCAGCCATTTTTTTTGAGTTTAGGACTTTCCATAGGGCAAGGACAGCCAAGAATATTGAATCATTTATTGATAAAAGATGATATTACACAAAAGGAATTAGCCGATTTATGTGATATGGATGTTACTACGATATCCAGAACAATTGATAAGTTAGAAGAGTCGGGGTTATTAGAAAGAAAAAGACATCCAGAGTGTAGAAGATCGTATCGGATAAGGCTTACCGAAGAGGGGAGAAAAAAAGCACTTCAGATAAAAGAGAGATTTGAATTTATAGACGATAAAATTTGGGAAGGGTTTGAAGAGGAGGAAATGGAAGAAGTGTTAAGGGGGTTAAAGAAGATATGCAAAAATTTGGAGGAAAAGGAGGAGTAAAATAGGGGGAGTTAAAAATAAAGGGTCGCTACGGCAAGGAAGTATTCCAACGAAGCCGCGCTTTCGCTCCGTTCCAGACGTAGCGG
>CANRVK010000258.1 GCA_947643285.1 uncultured Eubacteriaceae bacterium | reverse complement strand
CCCAGAAACTGCTTATTAAGTACCAACGTCTTCCAAGGGGCTTCTTTTGGAATAGGGGCTTGCCGCCGCTAGTTTATTGGATATTCTGAAGAAAATAGAGAAATTTTAACTTTTTTCTTGAATAATAATCAATAAAATGAAAAAAAATGAAAAAAGTACTTGCCAAATGAATAAAAATAATATATACTATATTCCGTAAGGCTCGTTGGTCAAGCGGTTAAGACGTCGCCCTCTCACGGCGAAAACAGGGGTTCGATTCCCCTACGAGCTGCTGAATAGAAGGAATAGAGATAAAAAGCTGGGAAATAGTGTAATAACTAGATTCTCCAGCTTTTTATTTATCTTTTAGCCAGATATTTTGAATATGTTATGAAAAATGATTTTAGGGGAGGATATAATTGCAGAAAATAAAATATATTGGTCTTATGTTTCTTATTTTATCATTGGTATTAGGGTATAAAGCAGGAAGGAATTTATTTGAAATACGTTCTGTTGATAGTTATGAAGATAAAGGAGTACATAATTTTCGACCATATCAAGTGTTGCCTGTTCAAGTAAAAAATACTACAACTGGCAGAAATAAACGCATGAATCCAACAAGGACTGTTTATATGGTCTATTATCGAGATACGGATGGAGAAGGTTATGAATGGCGGAAAAAAGCTGCTACAAAAAGTGAAGGGCAACGGATTGTTACAGCAGGAGAAAAAGTAGAACGACGAGTATTGAGTATTCCTAGTGAAAATCTCTATATTACAATAGAGCCAGATCAGACAGCGGAAAGCTATATAACAGAACAAAAACATAAATATTTTTGGTTACTTGGAATATCCATCGCCTATATTTTGATTTATTTTATTATATGGATTATTTTATCTGTTTCTCATTCAAGGAAAAAATAAAGTTCTGTTTAAAAGAAACAAAGATGAAAGAAATATTTTAATGAAACCACTTGACCTGTGAAATTTAATATTTATTAAATTTACCACGATATATGGAGAAACTTTATATTTTATTGTTATCGTGAAAATCGCTTTTCAAAGAGTAGAAGAGCCAACAAACTAGCGGAGGCAAGAAATGATTCCAAAAGAAGCCCCTTGGAAGACGTCGGCACTTAATGAGCAATTTCGCAAGAAGCGAAATGCGAATTTAGTACCGCTACGTCTGGAACGGAGCGAAAGCGCGGATTCGCTGGAACATTTCTTGCCGTAGCGCCCCCTTTGACTTTAAAATTAAGAAATTATCTATTGCAAATTTAAAAAAGTTATGTTAGACTATATAAGTTATGAGAAAACGAGATGTTCCTCTGCTACCAATTATCAAAAATATAAAAAAAAGGTATTAAGAACGTCCAGAATATCAAGGAGGCACAAATGAACGAAATTATTAAAAATATTGAAGCTGCTCAATTAAAAGCAGAAGTAGCAGATTTTCATGTAGGTGATACGGTAAAAGTATATGCGAAGGTTATCGAAGGAAACCGCGAAAGAATCCAGATATTTGAAGGAACTGTTTTGAAAAGACAGGGCGGCGGAAACCGTGAAACTTTTACAGTGAGAAAGAATTCTAATGGAATCGGTGTAGAAAAAACTTGGCCATTACATTCCCCTATTGTAGACAAAATTGAGGTTGTAAGACATGGTAAAGTAAGACGTGCGAAATTAAATTACTTGAGAAACAGAGTAGGAAAGAGTGCAAAGGTAAAAGAATTAGTAAAATAAGAAATAGAAAAAGGGGACAAATACATTTTTGTGTGATACATTTTGTATTTTGTCCTTTTTTGTATAAGAGAAAAAATAACTTTTGTCTTTTTTGAAGAGAAAAGAATGAAGGACAAATTTACTGAATATCTATAGGTGTTTTTGGAAAAAAGAATATGGGTGGTAATATGGCTTATCGAAGAGAAAAGCAGCAGGAAATATCAAAGTTTCAGATTATATTAAAATTGTTCGTGGATATTGCGATAGTAGCAGGAATGGCAGCATTTTTCAGTATATCATTAGGAGAAAAATTTACCGTTGTGGGATATTCAATGGAAAAGAGTCTGACAAATGGAGAAGAGGCGCTGATAAATAAATTAATTTATCATTTTAAACAACCAGAACGCTTTGATATTGTAGTTTTTTGTCCGAAGGAAGAAAAAGATAAGCGTTATGTCAAAAGAATAATAGGACTTCCGGGAGAAACGATACAGATAATATCTGGAAGGGTATATATTAATGGAGAGATTTTAGAAGAACCAATAGAAACAGAAAAGATGTTAAATGCTGGTTTGGCACAAGAACCAATAACATTAGGTGAGAATGAATATTTTTTATTAGGAGATAATAGAAATAATAGTGAGGACAGCCGATATGAAAGTGTGGGCAATGTAAAAATAGATAATATTGTAGGAAAACTTTGGCTGAGGGTGACTACATTAAATGATATTGGATGGATAGAATAATATAGAAGATATGGAGAAATAACATGAATTTTCAGTGGTATCCCGGTCATATGACCAAAGCAAAAAGAATGATGCAGGAAGATATAAAATTAGTAGATTTAGTGATTGAATTGGTAGATGCCAGAATTCCATTCAGCAGTCGGAATCCAGATATTGATGAATTAGGAAAAAATAAAGCTAGAATTATTTTATTGAATAAGTCAGATTTAGCATCCGATCAATATAATGTGCAGTGGGAAAAATGGTTTCAGGAAAAAGGATATTTTGTAGTAAAAATCAATTCTAAAAATGGAAACGGAATAAGAGCAGTACATACTGCGATACAAGAGGCTTGTAGGGAAAAGACAGAGAGAGATAGAAAAAGAGGAATTTTAAACCGACCTGTCAGAGCAATGGTAGTTGGAATTCCCAATGTAGGAAAATCTACTTTTATCAATACATTCGCTGGAAAAGCTTGTACAAAGACGGGAAATAGACCGGGAGTGACAAAAGGGAAACAGTGGATAAAGCTGGGGAAAGGTGTGGAACTATTAGATACACCGGGAATTTTATGGCCTAAATTTGAGGATCAAAGAGTAGGATTATTGCTGGCATTGATAGGGTCTATCAGAGATGAAATTTTAAATATAACAGAGTTAGGTACAGAGTTTTTAAGGCTATTGATGGAGTACTATCCGGGCATGTTGAAGGAACGTTATGGAGTAGAAGAGAAAGAAAAAGCAGAATTTTTATTAGAAGAGATTGCTAAGAACAGAGGATGTCTTTCAAAGGGTGGAGAATATGATATAGAAAAGGCAGCTAATTTATTATTAGATGATTTTAGAAATGGAAAAATAGGAAAAATCACTCTAGAATTTCCTGATTTAGAATAAAAAATGAATGATTATGATTTTAAAATAGTGGATGTTCTTACACAAGGAATGTGTGAGTACATCCATTTTTTATCATGAGTTAGAAGAGAGGGGGATTTTTTTGTTAGTTTTTAAGAGATGGTTATCATAAATGGAATTTCAAAATGTGAGAGTATTTTTTTGATATAGAAATTTTGATAGAAATGAATTAGAATATAGAATAAGATGAAACGCAATTTATATATAAAAGTTATAGATTTGAATATATGTTAAAGAGGAGGAAGAAAAATGGCTCAAACAATAAAAGAAATCAAAGAGATATTAGAGAGAACAGAGTATGAAAAACTTCCAGAAATTTTAAATGATTTTCATATGGATGAGCGTGCAGGAGTGGCAAAATTAGTGGAGCAATATGAAAAAAAATATGAAAAATATCAAGCAGAATTAAAGAGGCTTGATAAAATGCTTTTATATGAAAGAAAGTATGCTTCTTATCATGCCATCTGTGGGATTGATGAAGCTGGAAGAGGACCATTAGCAGGACCTGTAGTGGCGGGAGCTGTTATTTTGCCGGAAGGATGGAAGTTATTATATTTAAACGATTCAAAGCAGCTTTCAGAGAAGATGAGAGAAGAACTTTATGAAGAGATTATGGAACATGCTATAGCAGTAGGAACAGGAATTGTAGATGCCAAAAGAATTGATGAAATTAATATTTTACAGGCGACTTATGAGGCGATGCGAATCGCTATTCAGAAACTTTCTATTTCGCCCGATATATTATTAAATGATGCGGTGACTATCCCTAAAGTTACAATAAAACAAGTTTCTATTATAAAGGGCGATGCGAGTAGTCTTTCCATTGCTGCCGCCAGCATTATTGCAAAGGTCACTAGAGATAGAATGATGAAAATGTATGATACATTATATCCAGATTATGGATTTGCGAAACATAAAGGATATGGTTGTGAGGCTCATATCGAGGCGATAAAGAAAAAAGGAGCATCGCCTATTCATAGAAAGTCGTTTATAAAAAAATTTATAGGAAACGAAGATTGTTAGAAAAGAAAAGTGAGCTTGTCATCTATCTGTCATTAAAATACTTTTATCATGAAATAAAAAATAAAATTTATAGAATTTTATAGAAAGAAGTGAAAGAAATGGAACAGTCAAGTTTGGGAAATATTTTGGGACAGAATGTAAATTATAATGTGAATATCAAAACACAACAGAATAATTCCAGTGGTCAAGTCACACAATTAGAAGAAACGCAGAATGTAGACAATATTTTAAAAAATTTAAAGGCAGGACAGAGTTTTTCAGGTCAGATTACAGATATTCGTGGAAATATTCTTCAAATAAGTATTAATAATCAAAATATTTTAGCTCAGCTAACGGATTCTTTTACATTTCATATCGGACAAGAAGCTACTTTTATTGTAAAAGAAAATAATGGAACTCAATTATTAATAAAGCCTGCAGATAATATGCTTATGCAGAATATGGGAAATATAGTGATAGAACAGGCATTAGAGGCAGCAGGATTTCCAACAACAGAAAAAAACTTAGAATTAGTAAAAAATTTGATATTAAATCAGCAGCCGATTGATAAACAGACTCTATCACAATATATGAAAATTATGTTTCGTTTTCCAGACACGGATATTAATACTTTAATCGCACTTAAGAAAAATGGATTGCCGATTACAGCAGAAAATATACAAAATTTAGAGAATTATCAATCTTATGAATCGGAATTTACACAAGAACTCGGAAATCTGTCAAAAGATCTGGGAGAATTTATTGGACAGTTGGCGAATGAACAGGGAACAGAAAAAGTGACACAATTTTTA
>CANRVK010000257.1 GCA_947643285.1 uncultured Eubacteriaceae bacterium | reverse complement strand
AAGCGTATTTACAATATTTAAAATATATGGGAGAAGGAGATGGAGAGTTTTTATCAGGAGCATTGCAAGCGGAAACAAGATTATCAGAAATGATGGAATTGTATGAAGAGGAAGAACTTAATCTCCAACGGATAGAATTTGCTATGTTATACATCGGATGTGGAGAAGGGTGGTATATTGTCACAAAAGAAAATGGGAAACAAGTGATAGAAACAGAAACAGGAAGAATTCATTCTGGAGAAGACGAATATATAGAAGATGCCGAGAGTTTTGAGAACTTGTTATGCCAGACAGCCTATTTTTTATATGAATCAAAGTATTATAAATATCGAAAATATATTCTAATATATGAAAAAAAAGAAAAATTGGTAAAGCGATTAGAAAAAGAAGGAAAAAATATCTTTGAAGAAATCGAAAGAGAAAGTAAGAGATATGGATTTGAGAAAGCGTGGTATAGTGACAGAAATAATTATATAGGGATAAAGGAAAAAATGTCTTTTTATATCGACATGGGAGATGAAATAAAACTGAGTGCATCTATTCGAGGAGAAAATATAGAAGAGGTAGAAGAAATGAGTAAGAGATTTCAAAAGTTTTTTAAGGAGTAGAGAAAGAAAAGATATGATATATAGAAGAAACATCTAGGAAAGAAAACCGTGTTAAGGCTAAAAAGTTTTAGAAAAACCGAGTTATAAGAATGTAAGAAACAGATAAAAAAACAGAAAAAGAGGTGAGAAAAGAATGGAAGGAAAAAGAAAACTGATTCGGGAAGGAAAGGAAGAAAGTATTATAGAGAGATTAGAAGAATATATTCTACCTGTATATCCAGAATGGAGAGAAAGAAGAGTGCCAGCAAGCGAGGAAAAAATTGCGGAATGGAATGAAAGATGTGGAAATCTTTTACCGGAAGCGTATTTACAATATTTAAAATATATGGGAGAAGGAGATGGAGAGTTTTTATCAGGAGCATTGCAAGCGGAAACAAGATTATCAGAAATGATGGAATTGTATGAAGAGGAAGAACTTAATCTCCAACGGATAGAATTTGCTATGTTATACATCGGATGTGGAGAAGGGTGGTATATTGTCACAAAAGAAAATGGAAAGCAAGTAATCGAAACAGAAATAGGGTGCGATTCTTCTGATTTGGAAGAAGAATATATAGAATATGCAGAAAGTTTTGAAAAATTGTTATGTCAGAAAGCTTATTTTTTATATGAATCGAGATATTATAGATACCGAAACTATATTCCAAGAGATGATGAAAAAAGCGAAGAATTGATAAGGCGATTAGAAAAAGAAGGAAAAGAAATTTTTGAAGAGATCGAAAGAGAAAGTAAGAGATATGGATTTGAGAAAGCGTGGTATAGTGACAGAAATCATTATATAGGGATAAAGGAAAATATGTCTTTTTATATTAATAGGAGAAATGGAATAAAAATAAGAGGAGATATTCGAGGAGAAAACTTAGAGGAAGTAGAAGAAATGAGTAAGAGATTTCAGGAGTTTTTAGAGGAGTAGAGAAAGAATAGTCTAGACTGACAGAATTGTTCAATAATATTAATAAGATGAGAGAATATCTTGTAAATCTTGAAAAAGCTGATTTTTACTCACACTCATATTCAAGCGATGAAAAAAGTACAAATGGATTTGCAAGAATTGTTGTAGTTATGTGAAACGATAAAAAAATATTTTAAGTTAACTCGTTGTGTTAGTTTAATATAAAGATATAAAAAAATGATAGTGTAGATAGCCTAAAAAAATATAAAATAAATAAGGAGGTAAAAATGTGTATAAAGTGTAAAATTTGTGGAAAGGAAATATATGGAAAAGTAGAAACTATAGAAGGAAAAAAGTATTATGGTTTTTATTGTATAGAGTGTGAAAGATGGGAAGTAAAACTCGATAGACGTTTTCCCTATTTTTTAACTTTTATGGATAAAGGAAAGTATAAATTAAAATTAACAGGAGGAGAAAATGAATATCAATTAAAGAGAATAGCAGAAACAGTGGGGATTTCCATAGAAGAAGCGAGAAGCTATTTACCAATCGGAGAAGAAATTATTTACGAAGAGGATACGGCAGAAAGAATAGGACAAACGGCACAATATCTGTTAATATGTGATGTATATTTTGAAATAGAACCAGAGTTTCCATTTAGAATAGAAGGGAATGCATCAGAAGAAGAGATAGAGGAAATTACCGAGAGGATACGTCAAGGGCTAGAACAAAATGAAACAAGCTGATAGAATTTGTATCAGAGATAATAAAAATGATTCTTAAAAAAGAAGGAGAAAGACGATGGAAGAAAAATGTAGTTATTGTAAAGGAAATTTATATGGAAAAACAGATGGAAAAAGTTATGGATTATATTGTAAAACATGTAAGAAATGGGTCTATAAAAGTGAAGAATTATTAAAAGAAGAAGAGATGGAAATCGATAAAGAAGAGTATGAGATTATATTAATCGGGGAAGGAAATGAGAAACAAATAGAACGAATCGCGCAGATAGCAGGGATAAATATCTATATGGCAGGACAATATCTAAGGACAGAAAAAGAAATCGTTTTATATAAAGGAAATGCGAAAGAAACGTATAAAAATGCGAGGAATATAACGAAAAAAGGATTATTATATAAAATAGAGCCAGAATATCCATATGAAATTTTAAGAAAAATGACGGACGAAGAAAAAGAAAAGATAACGGATAAAATAAGAAAAACATTATAAAAAAGAAAAAAGTTTATTTTATAGTTTAACTTGTATCTAAGAAAACCATAGGATTATAGAAATATTCTATCGTATTATTTGTTATCTAGAGGCAATCGTGAAATAGTGAAATTCATAAATAGCTATTTATTGTTTAAGAGGAAGGGGGATAAGAAATGTGTATATCAAATGATTTCAGACATTATTCAGGAAATATACTCAAAAAAAGAGAAGATATTAATATGGATAAGATAGTACAGGATATAGAAATGGCTGTTGCAAATGCAAACTTAAAAATTATATTTATAGAAAAAACATATTCCTATACAAATGAAGGAGCTTTTTGTATTAGATTTAAAATTTCTGATACCATGGAAAATATGAAAAAAAGACAAAAAAGAATAGTATTAGATATCTTTAATAAATTAGAAGTAGAAGAAGAGGAGTTTGATTGGATAATAAAAGATGGAAAATTAACTTATGTAGTAACCATAGAAGAGATAGATGGACGAGAAAAATTAGTATTAGATTTTTTATATGAATATTTGAAATTAAATCCAGAAGATATTTTTTGGAATCAATATGAATGGTATTATAATTATGAAACCATCAAAGAAATAAAGGAAAAAGAATTTGACCCAAGATGGTGTTATAAAAAACCGAAAACCAAAAAAAAGTATCATATGCCCATTCATTTAAGAGGGAGCAGTACAAAAAAAATGATTTGTAGAACTTGCGGAAAAGTAGAAATGGGAAAAGTAGAAAAGATAGAAGGAAAAAAATATTATGGATATTATTGTACAAATTGTAAAAAATGGAGCATGAAATTTCCAGCCCCTTTATTTTTAGAATTGATATTTTACGATAGTAGAATCTATAAGATGAAATTAGCAGGAGGAGAAAATCGGTATCAAATAGAGAAAATCGCAGAGATAGCAGAGATTTCTATAGAGGAAGCGAGAAGGTATTTACCAATAGGAGAAGAGATTGTGATAGCAGAGGACAGCGCAGAGAATATATGGGATATGGCAGCATATCTGTTAAAAAATGATTTATATTTTGAAATAGAGCCAGAATTTCCCTTTTGGCTAGAAGGAGAATTAACCGAAGAAGAGAAGAAAGAAATCAATAAAAAGATACATAATCAGTTAGAACAAAAATAGAATAGTTCGTGAGAAAAATATCCAGAATTAAAACAAGAGATAGGATAATCTTTTACTAAGTGATATACGAAAACAAATTAATAAAGGAAATAATCTCATAAAATAAAAAGAAAATATAAAAATAAAAGAGAAGGAGAAAGACGATGGAAGAAAAATGTATGTATTGTAAAGGAAACTTATATGGAAAGAAAGAAGGGAAAAGTTATGGATTATATTGTAAAACATGTGGGAAATGGGTCTATAAAAGTGAAGAATTATTAAAAGAAGAAGAAATGGAAGTAGATAAAGAAGAGTATAAGATTATATTAATCGGAGAAGGAAATGAAAAACAAATGGAACAGATAGCACAGATGGCAGGGATAAATATCTATATGGCAGGGGAATATCTAAGGACAGAAAAAGAAGTGGTTTTATATAAAGGGAATGCGAAGGAAACGTATAAAAATGCGAGAAATATAACAGAAAAAGGATTATTATATAAAATAGAGCCAGAATATCCATATGAAATTTTAAGAAAAATGACAGAGGAAGAAAAAGAGAAGATAACTAAGAAGATATTAGAAAAGATTAAGATATTCTCCTAAATCAGATAGAGAAATAAGTGATAGGTAAGAAAAAAATGGAGTAAGTATTTGGTGAATTTTAGTTAAAGATAGGTATAAAAATAGAAATATAGATAATGCGAAAGAAAGACATGAAAATGAAAAAAGAAAAAAATTATTTATTAGAATTGAAACAAAAGATTTTATTTAAAAAAAGAGTAGGCTGGTTATCAAGATGGACAAACTATAAAAAGGGAAATGTTTCACAAGAATTTTTAGATTGTTTATGGGAGTATATTTTGTTTCCTATGAATAAGAATCGATGTTTATTTACCTGTCCTTTATGTACTAATTTAAAGGACAGTAAAGTAATTTTTACTTACAAAGGAGCGAAAGTAATAGAAGGAAATGCGGAAATATGGGTTTTTGATTATAAAATGAGAAAGGTATATATCGCGCCAGATGCGATATTACATTATATCATAGAACATCATTATATCCCTCCTAAAAGATTTATAGAAGCGGTTCTTCGTGGACCAAAACCGACCACAGAAATTTATAAAAAGAAGATACAAAACTTTGTCTATAGTGAAAAAGAAAAGAAGAAAAATATAACATTCATCAGGAAGATGCAGAAAGAAGAAGGCTATCAATGTCAGAATTGTTTCCAATATTTTGGAGCAACCATAGCATATGAAATAATAGAAAAAGAAACAGAAGAAAAAATGAAATGTCA
>CANRVK010000256.1 GCA_947643285.1 uncultured Eubacteriaceae bacterium | reverse complement strand
TACCGCTTGAGATGCAGGGACGTGTCTTTTCCGCAAAGGATACTTTGCAAAACTGCACAATTCCATTAGGGTTATTTTTAGGTGGTATATTGGCAGATCATGTCATAGAACCGTTTATGATGACAGATTCGCCTATGCAAAAGATACTTTCTCATTTTTTTGGTTCGGGAAACGGATCAGGAATAGCTGTTATGTTCTTTAGCGTAGGAATCCTTGGAATCATCATAAGTCTTTCGCGTTTGAGAAAGCCGATTTATAAAGACTTAAATCAATAAGCGTTGATTTGGCTGCTATTATTACTTTGATGAAACAGTGCCGGAGTATAGCGGCAGGATATATCCGAAGTCGGTATTGTCTATAAAATCAGATAGCCCTCTTGCTCAGACAACAGGTTTGTGTAAGAGGGCTTTTATTTTCAAGCATTGAGAAATATGTATAAAAATATCTGTCACTCTATTTTTTACAAACTAGCCATAACAAAAAAGTAGCTTACGGGAAGAAATGATTCCAAAAGAAGCCCCTTGGAAGACGTTGGCACTTAATAAGCAAACCCGCAAGAAGCGGGATTTGCGAATTTAGTACCATTACGTCTGGAACGGAGCGAGAGCGCGGCTTCGGTGGAACATTTCTTCCCGTAAGCGGAATTACGAAATCTTCGTAAAATCTTATATATCCCCATCTTTTTACATCATAGGTCCTGATCCCGGCTGTCCCATCTTAGGTGTCCCCGGTCTTTTCACAACACGAATATGTTGATTAATTGAGAGCATAATTTCCCTTGTCACCACAATATTTTCCGAATAAGGATTAATCACAAACCCAGAATATGGAGAATCTTCTTGAAGAACCATATTGCAAAAATCTGGATAGGTCGTGATAATGGTGTGTTCCTTTTCTTTTTTTTGCTTCATCGCTTCTTTCGTTTCCGTAAAAGCCACGATAAACGCTTTCTTATCTTCACTCGCTACCGAATTCATCAATAATTTCATTCCCTCTGCTATTTCATATTCTCCTTTTTCATTCGGTATTGGTTCTGGATCAAAAGTTGCCAAACATAAAAATCTCGCATGTATCATCTGATTAATAAATTCATTTTGGCTTTCTGGAGTTGGATTCCCCTGCATAATTTTTAAACTGATAATTAAATCAGTATTGCTTACATTTTGATCAATTAATAATGTTCTCATGTTTTTCCCCTTTCTTTTTTCACTCAAACTCTATTTTCACACTGTTTTTTTATCCCCATCTGTTCTGACAATGGTTTTCTCACCTTTTTTCGGGTCAATTCTACTAAATTTAATTTGCTTATGCCTTCTAAAACCGTCTTTATAGGGTCTTTACTTAAATATTGCCGAAATACTTCCATTAATTCTTCCTGATGTTCTTTTTTAGGCATATTGATAAAGTCCACAATTATAATACCAGATAAATTTCTAAGCCGCAACTGTTTTGCGATTTCTTTTGCTGCTTCTTTATTAATAAACAAAGCCGTTTCTTCTATATTTTTCTTATGCATAAATTTACCTGTATTCACATCAATCACGACTAACGCCTCTGTAGGTTCTATCACCAGATACCCGCCTGATTTTAAATAAACCTTTTCTGCTAAAGCACGCATCAGTTGTTTTTCTAAATTATAAAGACTTTTTAATGGAACAAGTGCATCGTTATAAAAAGAGAGCTTTTCTATATCCTCTGGCTGATACATCTGTAAATACTCTTTTGCTTCTTCATACAGCCCTTCTTCATCTGTTAAAATTCCCTCTAAATCTTTGGTATAAACATCTCTTAAATGGCTCAAATAAGAAGCAGGAGCTTGATATAAACAGGTATACTGCATTTGATGTTCCCCTTCTCTTAAAATCCTCTCAAAAAGAGAAACCAACCCTTTCCATTCCTGTTCTATGACAGAAAAATCCTGATTCTGTGCATTCGTTCTTACAATACAGCCATATCTTTCTGTAATAAAACCCTGTAATTGTTCTCTACATCTTTTTTTCCAAACAGAATCTGTAATTTTACTAGAAAAACTTAAATACGGAATCCCCACTGTGAGCACTACATATTTTCCTGTTAAATTGATATGAGAAGTTAAAGTAGGACCTTTTGTCTTACTATTTTCTTTTGAAACCTGCACAAGCATCAAATCCCCTAAACAGGGCAAAGGATTTTTCCCTTGTTTTACATTTAAAAATAAAGGCATTTTATTTTCTTTGATAGAATAATATCCTATCGAATCTTTCGTAAATTGAATAAAAGCAGCATCAATATTTTTTACCACATTTTTTACTCTGCCAATATAAATATTTCCCAAAATATTTCTTTCTCTGTTTTCTTCTTCATAATGAAACTCTATCGCTTTCATTTCATCTGTTAAGGTAGTCAGAATACCAGTTTGATATCTTGTAATCAAAAGTTTTTTACTCAATGTCTTCTCCTAACTCGTCTAATGGAATCAAATCTTTGGTATATAATTCTAAACGCTGTATTTGAAAATAAAATTCTGGCATCTGTTGATTTTTAGACTGAAAAAATGTTTCCGCGATCAATTCTGGTTTCACATTTTCTGCGCTTCCCGCTGCCACTGTTAAAAATAAACTGTCTTCTTTCACAGAGAACTGATAGATAAGGGATTTTAAATCGATTTCTTTTTCGCCTTTTTTTGTTTTTTTCAGGATAGGAATGGATTCTTGATTTAAAAATGTTTCTATTTCCTGAAATAGCTTTTCTCGCTGGCTGGAAGGCTCTTCTTTTCTAAGAGTGAGGCGATAATCCGCTGCCACTAAAGAAGCCATCGCATTTTGTGAGGAATCCGAAAGTTTTTTAAAACTGAGAACTTCTATCCCATCTACCATAACTTCATTCAAAGCCTGTACCATCTCTTTAGAAGATTTACTCTGATACACTTCAATGTCCATATATTCCCCTTCACTTGTAAGTCCTAATCCTAATGGAGCAGCAAATGACATTTTTTGATGGGGAGAAAACCCTTCCGAATATGCAATATCTACTTCTGCCCTGCGCATCGCCTTTTGAAAATATCGCATGATATCCAAATGTCCTACAAATTTCATTTCGCCTCGTTTCGCAAATTTAATTCTTATTTTCAAAACATACACCTCCTTCAAATACTTTCGCTCCGCAGCCTGCGCAAGAAATACGACAGTTCGGTGTAG
This sequence comes from uncultured Eubacteriaceae bacterium, assembly GCA_947643285.1. GTDB lineage: Bacteria > Bacillota > Clostridia > Lachnospirales > Lachnospiraceae > MGBC136627. The sequence goes on along the minus strand of CANRVK010000256.1, from coordinate 1,986 downwards.
TTTTCTCTTCTAATGCTCTTTTCCACTCTCGTTTTAAAAATTCTTTTGTAACGCCTACATCAATGAAATCCCAAGGCAGAATTTCGTCTAAATCCCGCTCCCTCGTATTATAAAAATTAATATCAATTCCCAACTCATCAAAGGCTTCCATCCATTTCTCATTATCAAATGTTTCTGACCATGCATCATAAAAACATCCCTTTTGATAAGCACGTTCAATCACAGCAGAAATCTTTCTGTCACCTCTTGCCAAAACTCCTTCTAATACTGTCACATCTGCTTCATGCCAATTATATTTTAAGCTCTTCCAATTCAACATTTCTTTCATTTTTGCATTTACAATACGGGCTTTTTCTAAATAATCTTCTTTCTGATACATTTTCGCCCATTGAAAAGGAGTAAATGGCTTCGGCACAAAAAAAGACGTACTCGCCGTGATTTGTACCTTTCCATTCCTCTGTTCTTTTGGAATTTCCGCATAATATACTCTCGCAATGTTATCCGATAACACAGCGATTTCTTCCATATCCTCTTTCGTTTCTGTAGGAAGTCCCAACATAAAATATAATTTTACTTTATTCCAGCCCCCATGAAACGCTTTAGAAGCCCCATTTAAAATATCTTCCTGTGTAAGTCCTTTATTAATCACATTCCGAAGACGCTGAGAACCCGCTTCTGGTGCAAATGTAAGGCTGCTTTTTTTAATATCTTGGACTTTGCTCATGACATCTAAAGAAAACGCATCGATTCTAAGAGAAGGAAGAGAAATATTGACTCCCTTTCCCTGAAACTCTTCGATTAAAAAATTCACCAATTCTTTCAGGTTAGAATAATCACTCGAACTTAAAGAACTCAACGAGATTTCTTCCTGTCCTGTACTCTTTAACATCTCATAAGCTGCATTTTTTAAAAATTCTAAACTTCTTTCTCTGACAGGCTTATATACTTGTCCCGCCTGACAAAATCGACAGCCTCGAATACAGCCTCTTTGAATCTCTAAAACCACTCTATCCTGTGTCGCTTTGATAAAAGGAACTAAAGGCTTTCTAGGATAATAGGTGTGGCTCATATCCATCACCACTTCTTTTCGGATCTTTTCCTTCGCATGAGGATTATGAGGAAAGAAGCTCTGTATCGTTCCATCTTCCTGATAAATGACCGTGTAAAATTGAGGAACATAGATTCCCGGAATTTCAGCCGCTCTTTCTAAAAACTCTATTCTACTCCCTCCTGCTTTCTTATTTTCTTTATACGCATCGATCAAATCAAAATAGACCGTTTCCCCTTCTCCAATATAAAATAAATCAAAAAATTCCGCTAATGGCTCTGGATTATAAGCACATGGTCCTCCTCCTATGATGATAGGGTCATCTTCTGTTCTATCACAAGAATGAAGTGGTATCTGCCCTAAATCCAAAATCTGAAGTACATTTGTATAACACATTTCATATTGAAGGGTGATTCCAATGAAATCAAATTCCTTGATAGGATCTTGGGATTCGATCGCAAATAAAGGAATCTTTTGTTCTCTCATAATCTTATCCAAGTCTGTCCATGGAGAATAAATTCTTTCACAATAGATATCTTCTCTTTGATTGAACATATCATATAAAATCTGTATTCCAAGATGTGACATTCCGATTTCATAGACATCTGGAAAACACATGGCAAATCGAATTTCAATCTCAGAAAGATCTTTTCTTACCATATTTACTTCATTTCCAATATATCGAGCCGGTTTTTCAATCTTTAAAAGAACTTCCTCTGGTAATGCTAATTTTCTCACTTTTTTGCTCCTATTATTTTACTATTATTTTACTATTTTTATACTATTTTTCTTCTATAAGTTTAAAGTTGATAAGTCTACTTTTATGACAAAGTGGGGACGCTCCGGGAAGGAAGTAATCCAACGAATCCGCGCGTTCGCGCCGTTCCCGACGTAGCGGTACAAAAATCGCAAAAACCGCTTCTTGCGGGTTTTCTTAT
>CANRVK010000255.1 GCA_947643285.1 uncultured Eubacteriaceae bacterium | reverse complement strand
AAAGAAACCCCTTGGAAGACGTTGGTACTTAATGAGCAGTCCTGTTAGGGGCTGCGAATTTAGTACCGCTACGTCTGGAACGGAGCGAGAGCGCGGTTTCGTTGGAATAGACTTTTGCTGGCGCGAACCTTTCGTCAAAACGTCCCCCAAAACAACTATCATTTTTCTCCTAAATCAACATAAACCTTTGTTTTTTTAATCCTACCGTCTAGCATATCTTCGCAACATTGGCAATAATTCCTCTAATGCACCCAAACAATACCCAATCTCTTCTTTTGTAGTGAATACACTAAAACTAAAACGCAATGTAGAATCTAAATATTTTTTTTCTATTCCGATCCCATTCAGCGTTGGACTCACAGAAGACTTATGAGAAGAACATGCTGACCCTGCTGAAGCATAAATCCCTCTCTCTTCTAATGCATGTAACAAAACTTCGCTCCTCACTCCTTCAAAACTCACGCTCACGATATGAGGCGCGCTCTCCGTTCCTATCAATCCATTTATTCTTACCCCTTCTAGCCTCTTTATTCCATCTATAAATTCCTGTTTTCTCTGATATAATCGTACAATATCCTGTTCAAAATCTCTTTCTATTTCCTCTACTGCTTTGCCTATTCCTGCGATTCCCGGAATATTTAATGTGCCAGAACGGAGTCCATTCTGCTGCTCCCCTCCATAAGAAATAGGTTTTATTTTCACTTTTGTATTGACATATAAAAATCCTATTCCCTTGGGAGCGTGAATTTTATGCCCACTCACTGATAACAAATCAATCCCTATTCTTTTTGGATAAATTCTCACCTTTCCAAATGCCTGTACTGCATCACTGTGAATGATCGTTTTTGGATTTTTTTGCTTTATTATTTTAACTGCTTCTTCTAATGGCTCTAATGCTCCTATTTCATTATTCACATACATAATGGAAACTAAAATAGTATCCTCACAGATCGCTTTTTCTAATTCTTCTAAAAGCACTCGTCCATTTTTATCCACTGGCAAATATGTGACTTGAAATCCTTGTTCCTCTAAATATTTCATTGTATTTGTTACAGAAGGGTGTTCTATCTGGGTTGTAATGAGATGATTTCCCATCCTCTTATTCGCCATCGCTGTCCCGATAATCGCCAAATTATTCGATTCTGTTCCTCCTGAAGTGAAAAAAATTTCTTTCTCTTCCACCTTCAGCATCTTCGCTATCTTCCTTTTCGCATCTTTCATATATTTTTCCGCTTCTACTCCTTTTCTATGCAGAGCGGAAGGATTGCCATAATCTATTTCCATTGTTTTCATCACAATTTCTCTTACTGAATCGAATACCTTTGTCGTCGCGGAATTATCCAAATAAGCTTCCATATTTTTCCTCATTTATCTATTTCTATTCTGTATTTTTCTATATCTACTTATTATAAATTAAGATATCATGTTATTTTTATCTTTCTAATTGAAACATCAATATAGAAAGTAACGCCATTCCTGCTGTTTCTGTACGCAAAATCCTTTTTCCTAATGTGATAGCCTTACACCCTTGTTCTATCGCATAAGAGATCTCTTCTTTCTCAAAACCGCCTTCCGGTCCGATATAGATTCCTACCCTTACCCCCTCTTTTATCCCAGACAGTATTTTTTTTGTATCTTCCATTCCTTCTGCTAATTCATAAGGAATAAGAGGGAACTCAAATCCTCTTCCAAATTTAATCGCTTCTTTAAAATCCATAACAGGATAAATCTCTGGAATCACTGTTCTTCCTGACTGTTTTGCTGCACTCTCTGCAATCGCCGCCCATCTTTTTCTTTTCGTTTCTTCTTTTTTAGAATCTAATTTTACAATTGCTCTATCTGTTCTCATCGGAATAATCCCATAGACTCCTAATTCCACTGCCTTTTGAATGATAAATTCCATCTTATCTCCTTTAGGAAGTCCTTGAAAAAGATAAATTTGAGCTAGCAATTCTTTATATGCCTCTTCAGAAGCAAGCACCTTACAGCTTATTCTATCTTCTTGTATTTGACTGATCTCACAGTGATATTCCTGATTGCAACCATCACTGATGCTAATTTTTTCTCCTATCTTCATTCTGAGCACATTTTTGATATGATTGACGTCCGTTCCTGTTATCTCAATCTCTCCTGTTTTTTTTGCCTGTTCCTTTTGACTCTCATCAATGAAAAAATGATACACGTTCTTTCTCCTATCTCTTCCTTGCTGTAATAGAAACCCATTCGCCCTGATAAGTCGTTTCTATTATTTCTAAATCTGGATTCTTTTCTATCGCTTCTTTCACCGCCTCTTCTTTTATATCGAGGATACCAGAAGAGATAAAGATTCCTCCAGCTTTCAAAAACCGCGGAATTATTTTCTGTAAAGGAATAATAATATCTGCTAATATATTAGCTGTCACAATATCATAACTTCCTTCTCCAATGCTTTCTACTAATGCTTCCTCCTCTATGACATTTCCAATATATACCGAAAACTTTTCTTCTTCTATCTGATTCGCTATTCTATTTTCCTTTGCTGCTGAGATAGCATTAGGATCTAAATCCGTTCCTATCGCTTCTTTTGCTCCTAATTTCAATGCCACAATAGAAAGAATCCCACTTCCTGTCCCTATATCCAACACCCTTGTATCTGATTTCACATATTTCTTAAGTTGCCTGATACAAAGCTGTGTCGTTTCATGTAATCCTGTTCCAAATGCTGTCCCCGGATCAATTTCTACTAATATTTTATCTTTGTCTTTTTCTGGTATCTCTTCCCAAGTAGGCTTTATTAAAATATCATCTACGGTAAATGGTTTAAAAAACTGTTTCCAATTATTGATCCAGTCTTTATCCTCTGTTTCCGATTCTGTGATCGTCCCTTCTCCTATCTCTACAAAATCTTTCAGTTCTTCTAGCCCTTCTTTTACGTTTTTTAAAATAGTTTCTATATCCTGTTCCGGCTCTAAATAAAAACTGATTTTTGCTTTTCCTTCATCTGGCGGCAATTCTGGCAAAATATCCACAAACATCGCCATAGTATCCTCTTTTGACAGTGGCACATTATCCTCAATTTCTATTCCCTCTATCCCTAATTCCGACAACATTTCGCTAATCAAATCCTCTGCCTGTGTTGTAGTCGCAATAGTAAAACGATTCCACTTCATATTCTCATTTCTTCCTTTCTCTCTTTTCTTCTTTTTGCTGTTGTTTTTTCCTCTGTTCTTCTTTTAAAGCCAATTCTTTTTGATTCTTTTTCTCTACCCGTTGATTCACATCTTTTCTCACTAATTTATAAGAAGTCGCTGCTATCGGAACAGACCAGAGCATTCCCATAATTCCGCCCACTCCTCCTCCAATCGTCACTGCTGCTAAAACCCAAAGCCCCGGAAGCCCAATAGAACTGCCCACCACTTTAGGATAAATCAGATTTCCTTCCACCTGCTGCAAAATCACAATAAAAATTAAAAATATGATCACTTGCATTGGGTCTTTCGTCAAAATCATAAATGCCCCTACTCCTGCTCCTAAATAAGCTCCTACAATAGGGATTAACGCAGTCACTCCAATAAAAGCTCCTGTCATACCAGCATAAGGAAGCTTTAAAATCTTCATTCCGATTGCACAAAGCCCTCCTAAAATAACCGCCTCTGTAATTTGCCCTATAATAAAACTTGAAAATGTACTGTTAGCTATATAACAAATATCTTCTATTCTATTTCTCACCTTAACACTCAAATAAGCCTTACAAATCTTCTTAATTTGAACAAGCAGTTTTTCTTTACTGATTAAAATATAAAGTGCAAATATCAAAGCGATGAAAAAGTTCACCACTCCTCCCACCAGCAAAACTACAAAAGACAAAGTGGAATTTAAAATTCCAGATACTCCATTTGTCGCATAATTGAACAAATTACGAGCTAATTCCTCCCAATTAATCGCTAAATTATCAAGCGCATTTTGAATCATCTGTTCCAGATCTGGAAATGTTTCCAGATATCCTAAAATCCACATACCAAATTTGTTAAAATAATCTGGTGCCATGTCTGCGATTAATTCAAAAGTCTTCACAAGTTCTGGCACAACTAACTGAATCACCAACACTAAAATACCTACTACAATCAAAATTGAAAGCGTCATACATACAACACGCCTGCTCTTTTTCACCGCTTTTTTATCCGAATTAGGAAAATATATTTTCTCCAACTTGCTCATTAAAAGATTTAAAATATAAGCCATGATTCCACCCAGTATCAGCGGGAAAGAGAACCCCCATATACTTTTCAGCATCCCCATGATCAAAGAAAATCTCTGCAGCACAAAAATCAAAACAGCAATCAAAAAAATACATTGTATGACCCACTTTTTATGTTCCTTTTTCTCGTCCATAAAATCCTCCATTCCAGATTTATTTTTCCCTTTGTATTATATGGTTCATTATACTTGAATTTAAATTCAGATACAATGATAAGAATCTCAATTTTTTCTAAATTTTTCTTTTCCATAATTATTCCCTTTTCGAGAATAAAAAAGTTAGGAGAACACTGTGGCAAAGGGACGCTCCGGCAAAGAACTATTCCAACGAAGCCGCGCTCCCGCTCCGTTCCAGACGTAGCGGTACTAAATTCGCAGCCCCGCTCCCTGCGGAACTGCTCATTAAGTACCAACGTCTTCCAAGGGGCTTCTTTTGGAATAGTTTTTTGCCTCCGCTAGTTTATTGGCTACTCTGGAAAAATTGCTCATATCGCCCAATGTGATTAACTTAACTCGTTGTGCTAGTTGAATGAAATAATACTTATAAAATAGGATTTTTTACTTGCACAAAATAGAAAACTCAGAAAAAATACCTTTATAAATTCCAGCTTTCAAGTGAACTAGCACAACGAGTTAACTTAAACATAATACATGAACATATCTCGGAAATTAGTATCATAAAATTGGCTCTTACTGTTACAATTAATTTACAATTTTAGAATACAAAAACTCTTAAGTTGCCCAAAATACTTCCTAAAAAAAAGAAAAATTTTAGTTTTTTATTTTTATAAAATAGCAAATTACTACTATTACTTCTTATAATAATAGAATTGGAATATAGATTCCCAAACTAGCCTATACTACAAACTAGCGAAAGAAAGACACTCTTCCAAAAGAAGCCCCTTGGAAGACGTTGGTACTTAATGAGCAA
>CANRVK010000254.1 GCA_947643285.1 uncultured Eubacteriaceae bacterium | reverse complement strand
TGTGATGATGTTAGCTGGACTTATCGCCTGTGTTGTGGCAATAAAAAGACAAGACCCCCCTGATAAGGCTTTAATCATGATTTTGATAGTCTTAATTTTGTTTTATATCATAGGATTAATCGCTAAAACGATAGTGGGAAATATTGTAAAAAGTGTAGAACAGGCAGAAGAAGAAAAAAGGAAAGAAGAGGAATTGGCGAAAGCGCAACTTGAAAAAGAAGAAAAAGAGAAAAAGCAGCAGGAATTAAAAAAGGCAAAAGCATTAAAAGATTCAGAGGGTACAGTTTCAGAAGAAGAGCTGGAGATATAAAGAAGAATCTAGCTTGGAGGTGTCGTAGTTGGACGAAAATCAAAGAAATAAATTGTGGGCATCCTATGCGAAAACAAAATGCCCAGATATGAGGGAAAAGTTGATTATGGAGTATGCTCCTTTGGTGAAAATTATTGCCGGGAGATTGAGTATGTATCTGGGATATAATGTGGAATATGAAGATTTAGTCAGTTATGGTATCTTCGGTTTGATCGATGCAATTGATAAATTTGACTATGAAAAGGGAATTAAATTTGAAACATATGCCAGTCTTAGGATTCGAGGTGCTATTTTAGATCAAATAAGAAAAATGGACTGGCTTCCAAGAACAATAAGACAGAAACAAAAGAAAATGGATAATGTTCTTTCAAAGTTGGAAAGAGAGCTAGGACGTCCGGCTACAGATGAAGAGATGGCGAAAGAATTGGGGATTTCATTAGAAGAGTATTATACATGGGAAGGACAGACACAGGCTTCTAGATTAGTTTCTATAGATGAATGTATGGAACAAGGATTGGAAATACAGCCAGATTCAAGCGTGAAATCTAAATTTGATAGTCCGGAAAGTGTAATAGAAAGACAAGAGTTAAAAAAAGAATTAGAAGAAGCTATATCAGTTTTGACAGAGAAAGAGAGAAAAGTGATTTTATTGTATTATTATGAAGAACTCACTTTAAAAGAGATCAGCATGATTATGGAAGTTTCAGAATCCCGTATTTCACAACTGCATACAAAGGCTCTTCAAAAATTAAAACAAAGATTAGGGGATCATATAGGAATTTTATATGAATCATAAAGCAGGGGGAAAATCATATGAACAGAAATGGATTTTTTCAAGTATTAATCAAGATAGATGGAACATACCTAAAGATTTATCCAGCGGTAGAACAGGGAAAAGAAATCACTTTAGATGAAATCACTTCTTATTTAACAAAACACCAAATCGTCGAATATAACCTTCCAGCGATTAATAAAGGACTTCAGCAAGAAGAAGAAACGATTGTAAAATTGACAAATGAGAAGACATTTCCGATATCAGAAGATATGGATATTATAGTTTCCAGTGATAAGATGAAAGCGATAGCGCGCTTTTATCCTGCCAGCAATGATGGGGCTAAAATGGATGAGGGGGAAATTTATAGAGGCTTTACATCATGTGGAATAAAACATGGAATAAAAGAAGAAAGCGTGAGTTCTTATTTAAAGGATAGAAAATATTGTACAGATTATGTTATTGCAGTTGGCACAAAACCGATTGAAGGAAAAGATGCCAAAATTGAATATTTTTTTAATACAAATCTGAGTTCTAGACCGAAATTAAATGAAGATGGTTCTGTAGATTTCCATCAATTACAAAATATGAATAGTGTGACAGAAGGCACAGTATTAGCGACTTTGACAAAAGAAGTGACAGGAACTCCGGGAGTAGATGTCTTTGGAAAGGCTATTTTGCCAACTCCTATTAAAGTGAAAAAGCTTTTATATGGTTCTAATATTGCTCTTTCAGAAGATGGTTTACAACTTATCGCAAAAGTAGATGGACATGTAGTTTTAAAAGAAGATGGTAAAGTTGTTTTATCTAATGTATATGAAGTAGATGGTGATGTGGACACCTCTACAGGAGATATCAGCTATAAGGGCGATGTGGAAATACGCGGTAATGTGCGTACAGGATTTACCGTTATTGCAAAGGGAAATATCAATGTACAGGGTGTAGTAGAAGGAGCGAGATTGATCGCTGGTGGAAATATTGTCATTCAGCGAGGGATTCAGGGCATGAGCCGTGGAATTGTACAGGCACAGGGAAACGTGATCGCGAAGTTCATCGAAAGCGCTACTGTACAGGCGAATGGATATATAGAAGTAGATGCGATTATGCATAGTAAAGTGACTGCTAAAACAGAAATACATGTATCTGGAAAAAAAGGATTAATCGTGGGAGGCCATGTCAGAGCAGGAAATTTAATACAGGCACAGACAATCGGTTCTTCCATGGGAGGTTCTACCTGTGTGGAAGTGGGCAATGATCCAGCGATTCAGGACAGATTAGCACAATTAAAAGAAGAAAAGAAGAAGCTAGAGGCAGAAGAATATCAATTAGGACAAGTTTTAGAAGTAGTGAAAAAGAAACAACAAAAAGGAATGTTAGACCCTTCAAAACTAGCATCTTTTCAGAAAAGCTTAATGCAATATAAAGAAGTAACACAAAAGTTACAAGCAATCGAGAAAGAAACAGCGGCATATGAGGGAAATGTAGGAGAATCAGATGGTGGCAGAATAAAAGTGGATAAAATCATTTATCCGGGAGTGAAAGTGTCCATTTCAGGCGAATTTACTATTATTTCAGATACACATCGCTGCTGCCAATTTATAAAAGAATGGCATGAGATAAAAAGAATTAATTAAAAGAGAAAATGATTTTTGCCATTTTGGCGATAGAAAGATTCTCAGAAAGGAGTGATAATTGTGGCAATTCGACCGGTAGAACTCCAAGGTGTGGTACAAAGATCTCAGGATATGAGCCAAATTAAACAGAATCAGGATATAAAGCCACAAACTGACCAGAGTAATATTCAAATTCAAATACATCATGAAGTAAAACAAAATAGCCAACAGGTCACCAAGTTTGAAAATTCTGATAAAAAAGAGAATCGTTATGATGCAAAAGAAAAAGGAAAAGGTTCTTACTTTAGTAACCAGAAAAAGAAGCAAAAGAAAAAAGAGGAAGAGGAAGAAGAAGGTAGTGTAAAGGTAAAAGCTACGGTTAGCAATTTTGATATGAAAATTTAGTGAAATAAAAAAGTGAGGATTTTTTTGACAGTCTTCTCACTTGTAAGGAAGCGAGTATGAGGTGAAAGATGACAGCGCTTGAGATATGTTTATTGTTGATTGGAATGATGTCTATCATAATTAGTTATTTTATTTCAGATAAAAATGAAGAAGAGCGTTTGAATAAAGCAGCAGATAAGTTAGTAAATGGTGAGGAAATGCGTCAAATAGTCAGACAGCAGACACATGAAATGGTTGGTAATTTTCTTGAGAATATAACGGATGAAATAGTGGATAAAACGGAGCGCCAATTAGAGATGCTATCAAATGAAAAGATAATGGCGCTCCATGATTATTCTGAAACAGTATTAGGTGAAGTGGATAAAAACCATAAGGAAGTTATGTTTTTATATAGTATGTTAGATGATAAAGAAAAAGAAATGAAAGAAGCTGTAGTAGATGTACAAAATACAGTGAAGTCTTTAAGAAAGGCAGGAAATGTATTAGTAGAGGGCATTACAGCAGAAAATCGTGCCACGGAAAAGAAGGCAGCGGAAGTAAAAAATGTGATAGAAGAAACAACAAAGGAAATTGTGGCAGAAATAGCAGCGATAAAAGAGCCAGAAAAGCAGATAGAAATAAATCCGATTGAGAAAGATGAAACAATCATAAAAGAAATGAATCCAGAAGTACAGGAAAAAACTTCACTGAAAGAAACGAAGGAGACAAATCATGATATCATTTTGAGAATGAACAAAGAAGGAAAGTCTAATCTAGAAATTGCAAAAGAATTAGGACTTGGAGTGGGTGAAGTGAAATTAGTTGTGGATTTATTTCATGAGGAAATGCCATGAAGTTAAAGTATTTTTTGCGAGGATTCGGTTTAGGGATTCTTTTTACAACAATTATGTTAGCGATTTCTTTTTATTTAAAAGCATCTGATGGTTCTGTTATGACAGATGCACAAATTATAGAACAGGCGAAAAAACTGGGAATGGTAGAGAAGGAAAGCATAACAGAAGAAAATTCTTCTTCAGGAGAAGAACAGAATATACCAGAAACTTCTAGTCTGGTTTTGCCAGAAACATCAGAACAGGAAAGTGAAGATTTAACGGAAAGTTCATCGCTAGAGGAAGAGAGTACCAAAGAAACAGAAACGTCTTCTCAAGTTTTGCAAACAGAAAGTGTTTCACAAGAGATGACTACAGAGGAAACAACAACAGAAGAAACGATAACAGAAGTGTCTACCGCTGCACCAGAAGAAACAACTACACAGATACAAGAGATAGAAAGCGATTCTGGTACAGAAAAAGTGATGATTACAATAAAAAGCGGAATGAGTTCAGAAGATATCGCGATAATATTACAAGAAAAAGGAGTCATCACAGATGCATCGGAATTTAATCGCTATCTAGTGTTAAATAAGTATGCGAATAAGATGCAGGTAGGAACATATGAAATACCCTTTGGGGTAGATTATAAAAAACTCGCTGAAATATTGTGTAATTAAAAAATAAACCATTTAGAAGGGAGAATGATATCTAAATGGTTTATTTGATTCATTCTTTTATTTCTTCAAAGCGATCAGGAAAGATTTTTCCACTGCAGACATGACGGTTTCCATCGCTTTCTATAATGATATAATCTCCTTCTTTTATAAAAGAGCGTCCACGGCTAGTATCAATATAAGGACAAACAATAGCTCCATTTTCTTTTTTCACTTTTATTAAGTTATCTGTTTTAATCCAACCATGAATGACAACATCTGACCATAATTCAAAACCATCTTCTATTCCTTTTCCTTGCTCATAGGGAATTGCTTCTACTATAAATGAAATACGCATATATTTCATAGTGTCACCTCCTGAATAATTAGTTTTTTATCTTTGCTTGTATAAAGACGAAAGTATTTTATATTTGTTATAAGTATAACATATTATTCGGAAAAAGGAAAGACGATAAAAAAAATAGAAATAGAAAATGGGTATAGTGTGGTCTATTTGAGTATCAGAGGGTCGCTCCGGCAAGGAAGTATTCCATCAAAGCCGCGCTCTTGCTCCGTTCCAGACGTAGCGGACACTAAATTCGCC
>CANRVK010000253.1 GCA_947643285.1 uncultured Eubacteriaceae bacterium | reverse complement strand
GGGATTTGCGAATTTAGTACCGCTACGTCTGGAACGGAGCGAGAGCGCGTCTGACTACCCTTCGTTGCTATCCGATGTGGATTTTCCGCCAACTCCCTCCCCCAAAACAATCACAAAAATCAGCTCTAATATTAACTTTCTCTCTTATCTGCTCTTCTTTTCTTTAAATTACTAAATACCAACCAAAGCGATCCTGTAATACATACAGAAGAATATGCACCACAAATAATACCGACTAATAATGGCAATGCAAATTCTCGAATCGCGGATACTCCTAAAAGATACAATACTACTACCATGACAAAAGTAGTAAATGAAGTATAAATACTTCTAGTCAATGTCTGTGTAATACTCATATTTACAATATCTTCCAAGGTATCTTTTGTCTTTTTCGTTTTCATATTCTCTCGAATACGGTCAAAAATAACAATTGTCGCATTAATAGAATACCCTACAATCGTGAGCATACACGCGATAAAAGTATTTCCTACCGCTGTCTTTGAAATCGCATAAAACGCTAATACTACTAATACATCATGCAGCAAAGCTAAAACCGCACTTGTCGCAAAATTAATATCACTAAAACGAATCCAGATATATATCAACATTAACACAGTAGCAATTACTACCGCGATAATCGCATCTGTTTTCATCTCTGAACTGATGCTAGGACTAATCGTTTCTGCTGTGATAAACGATTTATCCACTCCGAATTTCTCCTCTAACGCATTATTCAAATTTTCTCTTGTCGCAGTATCTAATTCCTTTGTTTTAATAATAAAGGCATTAGACCCTTCTACTTTTTGTATCTGTGGAGTCGCGTCATTTGTCACCTCAATAATAGTAGGTGTTATCTTTTCATTAAATTCTGCCAATGTATAATCTTCATTGAATGTGACATTTGTAGAAGTTCCTCCTGCAAATTCAATACTATAATTTAAAATATTATTTGTATTTGTTTTATTAATACCTAAAAATACAAAACCAATTACAATAGCAGCAACAGAAACACCAAAAAAGATATATTTATTTTTTACAAAATTAATTGCTTTTCTCTCTTTTTGCTTTCCATAAAACTTTTCATCTTGAAATCCCAAATGATATAAAATAGTTAAACTGAACTTTGTCACAACTAATGCTGTAAACATAGAAACTACAATACCGAGCATTAAGGTCTGTGCGAATCCCTTTACTGTTCCAGAACCTTTTATCATTAATACAAATGCTGCTATAATCGTTGTAATATTTCCATCTAAAATCGCGGACATCGCCTTTTTAAATCCTTCATTAATCGCAGAACGAACCGTTTTTCCAGCCCCTATTTCTTCTCGAATACGAGCGAAAATGATCACATTGGCATCTACCGCCATTCCAATAGATAACACAATACCAGCGATTCCCGGAAGTGTCAAAGTCAAATCAAATGCATTGAGCAGACCGAGTACCAAACCCACATATAAAGTGAGCGCTAATCCAGAAGCAACTCCGCTGATTCGATATACAAGAATCATAAAAACAATCACAATAAGAAATCCAATAAAGCCAGCGATTAAACTGGTAGAAATCGCTTCTTGTCCTAACTTAGGTCCTACTACATTAGAACGCAGTTCCTTCAACTCTAAAGGCAAAGAACCGATACGGATAGTAGACGCCAATCTCTCCGCTGCATCCCAGCTTCCCATTCCCTCAATCACACATGTTCCCTCTGTGATTGGGCTTTGTACAGCAGGATAGCTGATGATAGTTCCATCATACACAATATAAATGATATCCTTATTCTCTGCTGCCTTTGTAGTAGCTTCTGCAAACGCTGCTTTTCCACTTTCTGTTAAAGTGAGCTGTACCAAATATTCTCTAAAACCTGTTGTGGGATTTGTTCTAGAAACAGCCTGTGCTTCTTCCACATCGCTTCCTGTCATCACCACATTAAAATCCTTATCTAAGAAAGCCAAAGAACCCGGTTTTCCTAATTCCTCTAAAATAGCATTTGCATCTGTCACACCCGGAATCTCCACATTAATTCGATTAGATCCTTCCTGATAGACATCTGATTCCGTACTATAATTTTGTACCCTCAATTTCAATTTATAAATCGTATCATCAATATCTGTCTGTGTAAAATCTTTTTCCACCACTTCATAAGTGATGCTCACACCGCCTGCCAAATCTAAGCCCAATCGGATATTTCCGGCAGACCCTGTTTTTGTCGGTCCAATTCCAAATGCCACGGTAATTCCAACTATTATAATTACCGCTAAAAGTGCTATCAGCTCAACGATATACTTTGTATTTGTTCCTGAATTGGATTTTCTTTTTGTATTCGTTCCCATCTTTTCTCCTTTTTAAAATATGATATTACTGGTTATCCATCTATGGTAAACCATTTCCTATGTTTCTTTCTGGTTTTTTTATTCTTCTGCTAAAGCTGCTTTTATCATAATCGCACATTCCACTCTTTTTCGTTCTAGTTCACATCCTATATCATAGGCATCTGTAATGGAGTGATGAAATTTATAAGAGTTGGCTGCACAGCCACCGCTACAATAAAATCTGGCAAAACAATCTTTACATTTTTCTTTTGCATAAACATTACATAACTTAAATTCATCTCTCATGTCAGTATTTGTAATGCCTTCCTCTACATTGCCGAGTAAAAACTTTTCTTCTCCAACAAACTGATGGCAAGGATATAGATCTCCCCATGGAGTGACTGCCAAATATTCTGTTCCAGATCCACAGCCAGATAATCTTTTTGCGACACAAGGACCTTGTTCTAAATCAATCATAAAATGAAAAAATTCAAAGCCTCTGCCCTCTTTTCTTCTCTTGATATATTCCTTCGCTAATTTGTCATATTCCTCACAAATTCGGGGGATATCTTCCTTCTGTATCGCATAAGATTCTTCTTCAGAAGCCACCACCGGTTCTATGGACATCCGTTTAAATCCTAAATCAGCAAATTCCATCACATCTTTAGAAAAGTCCAGATTATTTCTGGTAAAAGTCCCTCTGATATAATAATCTTTCTGCCCTCTTTTCTTGGCAAATTCCTGAAATTTAGGCACAATCAAGTCATAACTTCCCTTTCCATTCCGAAATGGACGCATCAAATCATTCACTTCTTTTCTTCCATCTAAACTGAGCACAACATTACTCATCTCTTTATTAAGAAATTCCATGATCTCATCATTTAATAATACCCCATTTGTGGTCAAAGTAAACCGAAAATTCTTATTGTATTCTTTTTCTTTTGAACGCCCATATTCCACAAGCTGTTTCACCACTTCCCAATTCATCAGTGGCTCTCCACCAAAAAAATCCACTTCTAAGTTTCTTCGATTTCCTGAATTTTCTATCAAAAAGTCAAGGGCTTTTTTTCCCACTTCAAAACTCATCAAAGCTCTGCGCCCATGATATTCTCCTTCTTCTGCAAAGCAATATTTACATGCTAAATTACAGTCATGAGCGATATGCAGACAAAGCGCCTTTACTACTGTTTTTCTCTTCTTAAAATCTAAAACATAATCTTTATAGACATCTTCGGTAAAAAGCATCTCTTCTTTTTTTAGCTCTTCTACTTCTTCTATCGCTTCTTTTATTTCCTCTTCTTTATACCTATCCTTTAAACCATCATAAATTTCTTCTTTGCTTTTCTCTTCAAATAATGGTATGACATCATAAACTACATCATCTACGACATGTACAGACCCACTATTGACATCTAATACAATATTATAACCATTATTTTTGTACTGATAGATCACGATTTATTCCCCTTTCTCTTTCTAAATTTACAAAAATTTTTCTATACTATTCCTCAACAGATTTCCCTTTCCCAAAACAATCCCTGCCACATCTTGGAATCCAGTTTATAGCAATGAAAAAAATCAACGCTTTCGCGTTGTGTTCTTGTCCTCTTTTCCGATAAAATTGGCAACAAAAGCATATTATCCCCTACTTTTGCTGCCAATTTCATCAGAGTCAAATACTCCTATGTGTACTTTGGCTCATCACTTCACCAAAATAAAATGAGTGAAACTATTTGTTTTCACAGCTCTGATTTCCTACTGTACAAGATGTCTTGCAAGCAGACTGACAAGATGTCTGACATTCGCCACATCCACCTTTTTTCATAGTTTCTTTTAATGTTTTGTTGTTTAATGTTTTTACATGTTTCATATCATTAATTACCTCCTGTATAATCTCAACTCGCCTTATTATAGCATATCCTTTTCTATTTTGGAAGTGTTTTTTTCTATCTGTTTAGCTTAACATACCTCCTAACATTCCCCCACCTGCACAGAGGAAAAAGACCAATATAGCATGATTAAAGTCAAGATAAAATCCTTTATTCACAATAAAAGAAACCATAGATACAATAAAAAAATACGACAGTCCTACTAAAAATCCCCAGAGGAATTTCTTTTGTTTCATAATTTTTCCGATAAATAAGCCTCCTAATAAGTTCACTACAACATATACGATTGTGAGTCCTATCCGAATGCTTGAATTAGACAGCTTAAATTTTAATAACAAAAAAGCTAATAAAAGTAATGCCCCAGCCGTCACTATGTATTCTAATAAAATCACCTTTATAATACGTATCCCTTTTTCCATATAGAACCTCTTCCTTTTATTTTTACTATTATATGGCTAATACCTTTTTTTCATGAATGATAATATTTTACTGTTTACAGGATAAACAAAGGTTCGCTTAAGCCGAGGAACATTCCAACGAAGCCGCGCTCTCGCTCCGTTCCAGACGTAACGGACACTAAATTCGCAGCCCCGCTTCCCCGCGGAACTGCTCATTAAGTGCCAACGTCTTCCAAGGGGCTTCTTTTGGAATTGTTCCCCGGCTTAAGCTAGTTTTTCAATTCGGCTAGTTTTTTGTCGTGATGGGTAATCTATGATAAAAAAATAACTTTGCAATCTTCAATTAGTCTTTTGGTAGATTCATCTAAAATCTATATTTTTATGTTAATCAAAAGTAAAGATTTAGCATGTTCAAATTAGTTTACATAAAATCGTGTTGATCCAATGATTTTTTCAAAAGACTAATTGCCGTTTGCAATATAAATACTATTTTACTTTTCTATTCTATGGTTATCATGAATGTGATTTTCACAGATTAGAACAGCTAACAGACTAGCGGAGGCAAGCACCTATTCCAAAAGAAGCCCCTTGGAAGACGTTGGTACT
>CANRVK010000252.1 GCA_947643285.1 uncultured Eubacteriaceae bacterium | reverse complement strand
GGTCTTATCATTGGATTCGGAGTAGGATATTCCAAAATTAATACAAATTCAAAACACATAGAAGCAGAAAATATGGAAGAAACATTAGAATGGAGTAAAGAAACATTAGAAACGAATAAATTATTCTTAAGTCAGGAAACAGAACCAATAGAAACACAAACGCAGACAACAGAACAAGAATCTCAAACAGAAGAGAAAAATGAAATACAAACAGAAAAAGAAATACAAATAGAAACTGAAATAAAACACGAAGAAGAAACAAAACAGGAAGAACCTGCTTTGAAAGAAGAGTTTAAGGTGATAGCATATTATCCTTCTTGGAAACCAAAAGAACTTTCTAAAATACAATATGATATAATCACACATATTATTTATGCTTTTGCTATTCCTAATAGTGATGGAAGTTTACAACCTTTAGAGAATCCAGAAATAGCAAAAAACATAATAGAAACTGCTCATCAAAACAATAGAAAAGTGATGTTAGCAGTTGGAGGCTGGAGCTATAATGGTATTTTATTAGAAGATGTTTTTAAACAGGCGACAGAAACAGAAGAAAAGAGGAAGAAATTAGTTGATTCTATCATGGAATTATGTGAGGAATATCAATTTGACGGAATCGATCTGGATTGGGAATATCCAAGAGTAAATAGTACATCAGAACAATATAAAGAATTCATATTGCTTTTAAAAGAACGGTTACAAGAAAAAGGGAAATTATTGACAGCAGCAGTATTAGGTGGAGTGAGTGAAGAAGGAGTTGTTTATCATAATACAGCAGCCTATAGTGATGAGGTACTAAACGCGATTGATTGGATTCATGTGATGGCATATGATGGAGGAAATGGAGAACAACATTCTTCTTATGAATTAGCAATAAATTGTGCGACTTATTGGAAAGAAACAAGAAATCTGCCCGGTGAAAAGGTAGTGCTTGGAGTGCCATTTTATGGAAGACCTTTTGGAACTCCTTATCAGGATATTTTAGCAGTCGATTCAGAAGCAGATAAAAAGGATAGTACAGTGATAAATGGATCACAAATATGGTATAATGGCAGAGATATGATACAAAAAAAGACTAGATATGCAATAGAAAATTTAGGCGGAATTATGATATGGGAAGTGGCACAAGATACAACAGATAAAGAAAAAAGCCTATTAACAGCGATAGGAGAAGAGATAAAAAAATAAAATCTGTTGTATAGATTTTTACTGAAATCCTCATAATGATAATAAATTCATGATTCATTATAGGAGGAATAGAAGTGAAAGAAGAAAAAGAAACAATGCCAATTGGCTTTTCTATGTCATTAGCACAGGATAGAGAAGCAATGCAACATTTCGCACTGCTAGATAAAGTGACACAAAATGAAATTGTAAATTATATTAAACAATCTCCAGAGGGAATGGCAAAAGAAAGAATTTTAGATATGGTGCATAAATTACATCATCAAATGATAGGATAGAAAAATAATATCAGATTGCAGAAGATAAATGTGATCATGCTTTGGAAATTAGTTTATGATAATAAAAAGGACTTTTGTAAAATAAAGATGATACCCAATATAGACAGGAATATAATATCCATGATATTTGGTATTTTTATTTTATAATAGTCCTTTTTTCATAATTTCACGAGTTTTAAACAATGAACTATTCACTTAAATAGGATTAGAAGTATCAAATTTGATTTCCCAATGGATGACAAAAGTGAGAATAGCACGCAGCAGAATAATTGCAGCTAATATATACATCTCATCTAGATTTTTAGTGATAACAGTTCTTAATATTTCTCCTCCTAGTTTGAATTCTAAAGCAAAAGCTAAGCTTCTGGCAAAATCTAATTTAATTTCATGGCTATCAGAATGGAGTCTATTGCGCAGATATAAATAAAATGTTTTAAGACTAGAATAAGCGATAATAAAGACTCCTATACATTCTAAAATACTGATAATATAAGGCACTATTTTATTCAAAAGTTCCTCTAACATAAAAATTCCTCCTATGTGAATGATATATTTATTATACGGGAAGTTTCGTATAGAAGCAAGAGAAATTTTAGTATATTCTTATAATTGAGTTATTTTATATGAATTTACAAGAAAAAAAGGGTCGCTACGGCAAAAACATATTCCAACGAAGCCGCGCTTTCGCTCCGTTCCAGACGTAGCGGTACTAAATTCGCCGTTTCGCTTCTTGCGAAACTGCTCATTAAGTACCAACGTCTTCCAAGGGGCTTCTTTTGGAATATGTTTTTGCCTCCGCTAATTAGTTGACTGTTCTACTTTTAGAAAAGTGAATGTTATGACAAGTTATGAAATCTAAAGTACAGATCACTTGATACTGGATAGAGAACAGAACAGCAATCTTCAAACTTTTTGTGTTTCTAATAAGAGTAAATCATATGATTGCTATAGTACTTGTAAAGGAAGTTTTTGTATGTTACTATAGAGTGAAATATGAATTCAGGGATGGAGAAAATAGTATGAAAATAGAACAGTATCAACTGAGTAATGGAATGAACGTGATTTTAGAGCCTATTTCTGGTATCCATTCAGTTGCTTTTGGAGTATGGATAAAAGTGGGTTCAGTAGACGAAAATAAAGAAAATAATGGAATAGCACATATGATAGAACATATGATTTTTAAAGGAACAAGCCATTATAGTGCGAAACAGATAGCGGATATGACAGCAGAGATAGGAGGCAATTTAGATGCTTATACAAGTAAGGAATGTACGTCATTTTATGGTTGGGTATTAAAAGAAAATCTTTCAAAAACAATATGGCTGCTCGCAGATATGTTGAAAAATTCTTTGTTTAAAGAAGAGGATTTGGAAAATGAAAAGGACATTGTAAAAGAAGAAATTGATATGTATAACGATTCGGCAGAAGATGTGGTACATGAAATGCTGCAAAAGTGCATCTGGAAAGAACATCCATTGGGATATCTCATTTCAGGAGAGAAAGAAGTGATTGAAAACTTCACTGGCAAAGATTTAAAAACATTTCATCACGATTATTATACAGCAGAAAATATGATTCTTTCTTTAGCAGGAAATTTCGATGTGACAGGGATAAAAAAAGAATTAGAAGAGGCATTTGGAACATGGAAAGCAAAAGGAAAGGATCATAATGCTTCTATTCCGATATTCACGCCTTGTCTTTATACACAGGATAAAGATATCGAACAGTTACATCTCAATATTGCTTATGATTCTATTTCTAGTGTTTCAGAAGAGAGATATGCGTTTTCTATTTTAAATGCTATTTTAGGAGGAGGGGCAAATTCTAGATTATTTTTAAAAGTGCGGGAAGAAATGGGGATAGCATATGCGATATATTCTTATGGAAGCAGTTTTTTCCATACAGGATTATTTCATATCTATGCGGGATTGAATGCGAATCGTTTAGAAGAAACTATAGAAGTGATACAAAAAGAGATTTTGAAATTGAAGAAAGAAGGTCCTACAAAAGAAGAAATGCTGTGGGCGAAAGAGCAGATAAAAACAGATTTGATCATACACGCAGAAAGCACAAAAGGGCATATGAGCAGTAATGCCAGAGAATTGATGCAATTTGGAAAGGCTGTTCCTTTAGAAGAAACGTTACATCAAATCAATCAGGTGAAAAGAGAGGATATTCTGGATTGTCTGGAAAAATATTTTAGACCAGAAAAAATGGCAATCGCATTTGCGGGAAATTTAGAACAAGTATCTGATGAGCTAAAAACATGGAAAGGGATTCAAAATATTATTGTATCTTAAAATAAATTGTGTTAAAATTAGGAAAAATAATGGATGCGATAAGGAGAAAATGAAAAATGGATCAAAATTTTA
This sequence comes from uncultured Eubacteriaceae bacterium, assembly GCA_947643285.1. Taxonomy (GTDB): domain Bacteria; phylum Bacillota; class Clostridia; order Lachnospirales; family Lachnospiraceae; genus MGBC136627. The sequence goes on along the minus strand of CANRVK010000252.1, from coordinate 1,401 downwards.
AACCAGAAACTATTTGTGTACAGGGTGGATGGAAACCGAAAAAAGGAGAACCTAGAGTGCTTCCTATTTATCAGAGCACTACTTTTAAATATGATACCAGTGAACAGATGGGAAAACTTTTTGATTTAGAGGATACGGGCTATTTTTACACTCGTTTGCAAAATCCTACAAATGAAGCAGTAGCACAAAAGATAGCAGAATTAGAAGGAGGCGTTGCTGGAATGCTCACTTCTTCTGGACAGGCTGCTAATTTTTATGCAACCTTTAATATCTGTGGAGCAGGAAATCATATCGTAAGTGCATCTGCAATTTATGGAGGAACATTCAATCTATTTGGAGTGACCATGAAGAAATTAGGGATTGATGTTACTTTTATTGACCAAGATGCTTCAGAAGAAGAGATTTCAAAAGCTTTTCAGCCTAATACAAAATTATTATTTGCAGAAACTATATCTAATCCCTCTATACAGGTATTAGATATTGAAAAATTCGCAAAAATCGCACATAGTCATGGAGTGCCTCTTATTGTGGATAACACATTTGCAACCCCGATTAATTGCAGACCATTTGAATTTGGAGCGGATATTGTGGTTCATTCTACTACAAAATATATGGATGGACATGCGACAAGTGTGGGAGGCTGTATTGTGGACAGTGGAAATTTTGACTGGATGGCACATAAAGAAAAATACCCGGGACTGACACAGCCAGATCCTTCTTATCATGGAATTGTCTATGCACAAAAATTTGGAAAGGCAGCTTATATCACGAAAGCGACATCACAATTAATGCGTGATTTAGGTTCTATTCAAGCACCTCAAAATGCTTTTTTATTAAATATTGGATTAGAAACTTTACACTTACGGGTACAACGTCATTGTGAAAATGCAAAGAAAGTGGCAGAATATTTAGCGGCTAATGAAATGGTAGCATGGGTTAGCTATCCTGACTTGCCGGGAGATAAATATTATCCATTAGCTAAAAAATATTTGCCAAATGGAAGTTGTGGGGTAGTTTCTTTTGGATTAAAGGGTGGAAGAGAAGTGGCGATTCGTTTTATGGATCATTTAAAATTAGCTGCTATTGTCACACATGTGGCAGATGCGAGAACTTCTGTTTTACATCCGGCAAGCCATACTCATAGACAGCTCACAGAAGAACAGTTGATAGAAGCAGGTGTACAGCCAGATTTAATAAGATTTAGTGTGGGAATTGAAAATGTAGATGATATTATTGCAGATGTTGCACAGGCTTTGGAAATTGCTAAGACAAAATAGATTTTTAAATGTTACTGTTTAAAGGGAGTGACAAGAGGTTCGCACTTGATAGAAATATACCTAGTCAGACGCGCTTTCGCTCCGTTCCAGACGTAACGGACACTAAATTCGCCGTTTCGCTTCT
>CANRVK010000251.1 GCA_947643285.1 uncultured Eubacteriaceae bacterium | reverse complement strand
GCGAATTTAGTGTCCGTTACGTCTGGAACGGAGCGAAAGCGCGGCTTCGCTGGAATACTTCCTTGCCGGAGCGCCCCCTTTGCCTCAAAAGCTGAACTGTAACACTAATTTTGAAAAGGACGAAAAATAAATTGACAAATGAGAATAAATAGCATAAACTATAGTATAAATATAGTTTTTTCTGCTATATTTATAAATAAAATTATTACAATAAAATATTTAAAAACGCCCTTTTATTTTTTTACTGTCAGTTGAAACTTCAGTAATCTCACAAACACCTTATCACGGACAATAAAACTTCTAAAATAAATAAGGGCGATAAATAAGAAATGGGGGAAAATAAGTTATGTCAGAAAAAAATAATACGAATATTGTCAATAAAACTGTCAAATCAGGTATTACTTTTGGAAGTGCCTTAGCAATGGTAATCAGCTATACCACATGGCATTCCATTGGTTGGGCTATCGTTCATGGTCTATTGAGTTGGGTTTATGTTATTTATTTTTTACTGAAGTACTAAATTTGGATTTATCAGACAGTAAAAATAATATCCTATGATAGTGTTAGGCAGAGAGAAATTGGGGTATACCAAAAAAGTGACATGGGGTTAATCTTCACAATCATAGGATATTATCGCATTTCATGAGATTATCGAGCGTGAATTGAAACAATATGGGAATGATAAAAAAGGCGTTGAACGAAAGAGAGTAATTCTATCCGTCTATACACGTTACGTAAAAAAGAGAAGGGAAACCTTAGCTAGAGTGGAACGAACCGCGGATAACTTCGTCTCTAATCAGAGATGAGGTTATTTTTTATTATAGTCAGATGTGAAGTTTTATGGTGTTTATTTTATTTCTGTGAAGGCATGAGTCGAGTATATAGAAAAGATAATCTTTGTATTTGATAAGAGGAGAAATTTTTTAATAGAAATTGATATATTATGAATCATACAAAAGTAAAAAATAGTTGAGAAAGGGGGGAATAAAATGGGATTTATTCAATATATAAAAGAAGAAATCAATATTATTAAAGAAAGAGATCCGGCTATTCATTCTTCAGCAGAAGTATTTTTATATCCGAGTTTTAAGGCGATATTGCGGTATCGTATTGCACATGGGCTGTATTTAAAAAAGCATTATTTTGTAGCGAGGTGGATTTCACAGCGTACAGCGAGAAAGACAGGAATAGAGATTCATCCGGGCGCTACGATTGGAAAAGGTTTATTTATTGATCATGGTCATGGAGTGGTAATTGGAGAAACAGCTATCATTGGAGATAATGTCACTTTATATCAAGGGGTGACATTAGGAGGAACAGGAAAGGAAAAAGGGAAAAGACATCCTACGATTAAAGACAATGTTATGATAAGCGCAGGAGCGAAGGTATTAGGATCTTTTACGGTGGGGGAAAATTCCAAAATAGGAGCAGGTTCTGTAGTGGTGAATGAAGTTCCGCCTAATTGTACAGTAGTTGGTATTCCCGGAAGGGTGGTAAAACGGGATAATAAAAAAATCCCAAGAAGTGATATGGATCAAGTCACTCTTCCAGATCCGATTATGCAGGAATTGAAACAATTATTGGAAGAAAAAGAACGATTAGAAAAAAGAATAAAACAATTAGAAAAAGAACATCAGGAATGTTTAGAAAAAAGGGCTTCTTTGAGATAATGGCAGAAAAATAAAGATTTTTATATTTATTTTTGAGGCTGCCACATGTTTTAGAATAAAATAATATGCTTTTTAAAGTAGTAGATCATATAGGATAAATTTTATAAATAAAGCATAAAATGCATTACCTTTAGGTGATGGAGAGTTCATGTGGCAGCTTTTCATGAGAGTTAAGACAGGGAAAAATAGGAGGAAAAATGAAAATTTATAATACATTGACTAGAAAAAAAGAAGAATTTATTCCATTAGAATCAGGAAAGGTGAAGATGTATGTCTGTGGACCTACCGTATATAATTTTATTCATATCGGGAATGCAAGACCTATGGTAGTTTTTGATACAGTGAGAAGATATTTTGAATATAAAGGATATGAAGTGAATTATGTATCGAATTTTACAGATGTAGATGATAAGATCATTAAAAAAGCGGTGGAAGAGGGGGTGGAATCCAGCGTTATTTCTAAGAGATATATAGAAGAGTGTAAGAAAGATATGAATGCATTAAAGGTAAAACCTGCTACCAAACATCCGTTAGCTACAGAAGAAATTGATGGCATGTTAGAGATGATAAAAAATTTGATAGAAAAGGATTTTGCTTATGCCAAAGAAGATGGAACGGTGTATTTTCGGACTAGAAAATTTAAGGAATATGGAAAACTTTCACATAAAAATCTGGACGATTTGCAGGCTGGTCACAGGCAGATTCAGGTTTCTGGAAGGGAAGACAAGGAAGATGAATTAGATTTCGTGCTGTGGAAACCGAAAAAGGAAGGTGAGCCTTTCTGGGAATCACCGTGGTGTGAAGGAAGACCGGGGTGGCATATTGAGTGTTCTGTTATGGCGAAAAAGTATCTGGGAGATGAAATTGATATCCATGCAGGGGGAGAAGATTTGATATTTCCACATCATGAGAATGAAATCGCTCAGAGTGAAGCTGCGAATGGAAAGCCATTTGCGAGATATTGGATGCATAACGCATTTTTGAATATTGATAATGTAAAAATGTCAAAATCCGCTGGAAACTTTTTTACCGTGAGGGAAATCAGTGAACGATATGATTTACAAGTGATACGATTTTTTATGTTGAGCGCACATTATCGCAGTCCATTGAATTTCAGCGCTTCTTTGGTGGAAGCTTCTAAAAATGGATTGGATAGAATCCTCACTGCTTATAAAAATATAGAATACTTATTAGAGAATCTAGATGGAACAAAAACAGAAATGACAGAACAAGAAAAAAAGATATGGGATAAGACACAAGAATATGTGCAGAAATTCGAGCAAGCGATGGAAGATGATTTTAACACAGCAGATGCGATTTCAGCGATATTTGAACTCGTAAAATACAGTAATACAAATATTTCTTCAGAAAACAGCAAAGAGTATTTGGAAGCATTGAAAGAAAGGTTTATCCAGTTATCTGATATTTTGGGAATCACATTAAAGAAAGAAAAAGAGAGTCTAGAGGAAGAAGTAGAAGCATTAATAGCAGAGAGGCAGCAGGCTAGAAAAGCGAAAAATTTCCAAAGAGCAGATGAAATCAGAAATCAATTACAACAGATGGGAATCCTTTTAGAGGATACCAGAGAAGGAGTAAAATGGAAGAGAATTTAAGGTTTTATTCCTATATCGGTGAAAAATTTCAGTTAAAACAACCAGATATCAGAACTTATTCTCCACTTGCTTTGGCTTATATTGGAGATGGTGTTTATGAATTAATTATCCGATCGATTCTTGTAGGAAAAGGGAATTGTCCTGTCAATAAATTGCATCGAAAGAGCAGCAGTTTAGTAAAAGCTTCTGCACAGGCAGAACTTATCTATAGCATTATGGAAGATTTGACACAGGAAGAGAAAACAATATATAAAAGAGGAAGAAATGCCAAGTCTTATACTACTGCTAAAAATGCGACCATGATAGATTATCGAACAGCGACAGGATTAGAGGCGTTGGTAGGATATTTATATCTGACAGAACAGATGGATCGACTATTGACATTAATAAAAACAGGATTGAACAGAATGGGAGAAGAAACATGGAATATGAAGAATTTACAATAGAAGGCAGAAATGCAGTGATAGAGGCATTTCGCTCTGGAAAAACAATAGATAAAATATTTCTTTTAGATGGCTGTCAAGATGGACCGATTAAGACCATTCTAAAAGAAGCCAAAAAATCGGATACAATTATCCATTTTGTTCCAAAAGAGAGATTAGAGCAGATGTCAAAGACAGGGAAGCATCAAGGTGTTATCGCTTTTTGTGCTGCTTATGAATATGCCAGCATAGAGGATATGTTGAATTTGGCGAAAGAAAAAAAGGAAGATCCCTTTATCTTTTTATTAGATAATATAGAAGATCCGCATAATTTAGGCGCGATTATCCGTACTGCGAATCTCGCAGGAGCGCATGGAGTGATTATTCCAAAGCGAAGAGCAGTAGGATTGACGGCAGTGGTTGCCAAAACCTCAGCAGGAGCATTAAATTATACTCCAGTAGCAAAAGTGACAAATTTATCTGCTGCAATAGAGGAACTGAAAAAGAAAGGCTTATGGTTTGTCTGTGCTGATATGAATGGAGATGTGATGTACAAGCTCAATTTAAAAGGACCTATTGGATTGGTAATTGGAAATGAAGGGGAAGGAGTGAGCCGATTAGTAAAAGAAAAATGTGATTTTATGGCGGCGATTCCGATGAAGGGAGAAATTGATTCGTTAAATGCTTCTGTGGCAGCAGGGATACTTGCCTATGAAATTGTAAGGCAAAGGATGGCATAGAGAGTCATTGGCAGAAGAATATTTATTAGTAGATGGTTATAATATTGTGTTCGCATGGGACGAATTGCGAACGCTCGCAGAGGATAATTTAGAGGCTGCGAGAATGAAATTAGCAGATATTTTATGTAATTATCAGGGGTATAGCAAGAAAAATGTGATTCTGGTATTCGATGGGCATAAAGCGAAGGGAAATTTAGGTTCTGTGATTCCATATCACAATATTTCTATTATTTATACAAAAGAAGCAGAAACAGCAGACCAATATATTGAGAAAGTGACAAGACAATTTGATCGAAAATATCAAGCTACTGTGGCGACCTCAGATGCCTTGGAACAACTCATCATTATGGGAGCAGGAGCGAACAGGCTTTCCGCGAGAGAACTGAAAGAAGAAATCCATAGAGTTCAAAAGGAAATGAAAGAAACCTATATCACTCCAATAAAACAGAAAAGAAATACATTATTAGATAATCTGCCTCCAGAGGCAGCAGCATTACTAGAAAAACTTCGGAATGAAGAAACATAAAGGGAGATTAGGAATATGAATAGTACTTAAAGATAGAACAAAAGAAGGGCGTGGATAATTGTGGTATTAAGATTGATAGTAGTAGCAAGTGTTATTTTAATCTGTATTTTACTGAACAGGTTCTCAAATAAAGCAGGTATTCCGATGCTTTTAGCTTTTATTGTTTTAGGCATGATATTCGGGATAGATGGAATCTTTAAAATCCCTTTTGAAAATTATCGATTTGCAGAAGAAATCTGTTCCATAGCACTGATTTTTATTATGTTTTAT
>CANRVK010000250.1 GCA_947643285.1 uncultured Eubacteriaceae bacterium | reverse complement strand
AGAGAGGTGTATGAGAGGTTGAAAAAGGATTAGATAGTTTATGATTTTTTTAATTTGTTCATAAAATTTTTAAAAAAAAGTACTTGCATTTTTAATTATATGTGTTATATTAGTTATATAACAAATGACAATAGTATGTTTCTATTTATTCTGGAAACAATTTTTTCATAAAGGAGGAAGATGGTTATGAATATCAATAAATTTACACAGAAATCATTAGAAGCGGTAAATGGTTGTGAGAAATTAGCTTATGAGTATGGAAATCAAGAGATTGACCAAGAGCATTTATTATATAGCTTGCTGACACAAGAAGAAAGTTTGATTTTGAAGTTGGTGGAGAAAATGGAGATTCAAAAAGAATATTTTCTCAACCGGGTGAAAAAAGATTTGGAAAAAAGGGTGAAGGTTTCTGGCGGACAGCTTTATATTAGTAATGCTTTGAATAAGGTGCTTATTTCAGCAGAGGATGAAGCGAAAAGAATGGGGGATGAGTATGTTTCGGTAGAACATCTATTTCTAGCGTTAATACAAAGTCCCAATAGAGCGATAAAGGAATTATTTCGAGAGTTTGGTATTACAAAAGAGAGATTTTTGCAGGCTTTATCTACCGTGAGGGGAAATCAAAGAGTGACAAGTGATAATCCAGAAGCGATTTATGATACATTGGAGAAATATGGAGAAGATCTGGTGGATAAGGCAAAGGCTCAGAAGTTAGATCCTGTGATAGGAAGAGATTCTGAGATACGAAATTTAATCCGTATTTTATCCAGAAAGACCAAAAATAATCCTGTTTTAATTGGAGAACCCGGAGTCGGAAAGACAGCCGTAGTGGAAGGGTTGGCACAGAGAATCGTGCGGGGAGATGTTCCAGAGGGGTTGAAAGATAAAAGAATTTTTGCTCTGGATATGGGGGCATTGGTAGCAGGCGCGAAATATCGAGGAGAATTTGAAGAGCGTTTAAAAGCTGTTTTAGAAGAAGTCAAAAAGAGTGAAGGGCAGATTATTTTATTTATTGATGAATTGCATTTAATTGTGGGAGCTGGAAAGGCAGATGGAGCGATGGATGCAGGAAATATGTTGAAGCCAATGTTGGCGCGGGGAGAGCTGCATTGTATCGGGGCGACTACTTTAGATGAATATCGGCAGTATATTGAGAAAGATGCAGCATTGGAAAGAAGATTTCAGCCGGTTATGGTAGACGAGCCGACTGTGGAGGATACTATCTCTATTTTAAGAGGATTAAAAGATCGATATGAAGTCTTTCATGGGGTGAAAATCACAGATTCGGCATTGGTTTCTGCTGCTACCTTGTCACACCGTTATATTTCAGATCGTTTCTTGCCTGATAAAGCGATTGATTTAGTAGATGAGGCTTGTGCGCTGATTAAGACAGAATTAGATTCTATGCCAGCAGAACTAGATGAATTATCCAGAAAAATCATGCAGTTAGAAATAGAAGAAGCGGCGTTGAAGAAAGAAACAGATAAATTGAGCCAAGATAGGCTTGCGAATCTGCAAAAAGAATTAGCTGATATGCAAGATGACTTCAATAATAAAAAAGCGCAGTGGGATAATGAGAAAAATTCTGTGGAAAGACTGCAAAAGCTGAGAGAACAGATAGAAATTTTGAATAATGAAATTCAGATGGCACAGAGAAATTATGATTTGAATAAGGCAGCAGAATTACAATATGGAAAACTGCCAGCTCTGCAAAAGGAATTGGAGATAGAAGAGGAAAATACGAAAAAACAGGATTTGAGTTTAGTGCATGAGGCAGTCACAGAGGAAGAGATATCTAGAATCGTATCACGATGGACAGGGATTCCAGTCGCAAAATTAACAGAGAGTGAGAGAAATAAGACATTACATTTAGATGAGGAGCTTCATAAGAGAGTGATCGGGCAGGAAGAGGGGGTTACAAAGGTTTCTGAGGCGATTATCCGTTCCAAAGCTGGAATAAAAGACCCGAGTAAGCCGATAGGTTCATTTTTATTCTTAGGTCCTACAGGAGTGGGAAAAACAGAATTAGCAAAAGCATTAGCGGAGAGTTTATTTGATGATGAACAGAATATGGTCAGAATCGATATGAGTGAATATATGGAGAAGTATTCGGTATCTCGACTGATAGGAGCGCCTCCGGGATATGTAGGATATGAAGAAGGCGGACAACTGACAGAAGCGGTCAGAAGAAAACCTTATTCCGTTATTTTATTTGATGAAATAGAAAAAGCACATCCAGATGTTTTTAATGTGTTATTACAAGTATTAGATGATGGAAGAATTACAGATTCTCAGGGAAGAACCGTGGATTTTAAAAATACTATTTTAATCATGACTTCTAATATTGGATCTTCTTATTTATTAGAAGGGATTGACGAAAATGGCGATATCGATGAACAGAGCGCAGAATTAGTGAGAAAAGATTTGAAGAATCATTTCCGTCCAGAATTTTTAAACCGTCTAGATGAGATCATTATGTTTAAGCCTTTGACAAAAGAAAATATCGGAGATATTGTGGTTTTAATGATGAGGGATTTAAATAGAAGGTTAGATGATAAGGAGATATCAGTAGAATTGACAGAAGCGGCAAAGAATTTTATCATAGAAGAAGCTTATGATCCGATCTATGGGGCAAGACCTCTCCGGAGATTTTTACAAAAAACAGTGGAAACTTTATCCGCGAAATTGATTTTAAGTGGTCAGATAGGGATAGGCGAAACGATTATGATGGATTTAGAAGAAGGAAAATTAATCGCTAGGTTGAAAAGGAAAAAAGAAGTGATAGCAGAATAAAAAAGGCGCATGAAAAAAGCGTCGAATAAGAAGGAAAATAATAGAAGATGCTCTTTTCGCAGGAAATAAAAGATATTTCTTGTGAGAAGAGCATTTCTTGCCTTCCGCTTCTCCGTAAGCATATCCATTCGCCCGGAATAATCCCTTCCGTTCATCCGCCTGCATCGTTCACGGTAATGGCTGATTTCCTTGTTGTAAAACTGATTGACTGACTTTATCGGTTTTCCGTTGATGATAAACGCTGCCCCGCCAAAACTGTTACAGACGGTCATAAGGTTGTTGATGCCCATATCTATACCAATATGGCGTCCATTATCCTGCTTTTGTGTCTGAAGCTTTACGGTGTAAACAATTTTAACAGTCAGCTTATTCCTGTGCGGAATGATTCTGACCTGGTTCAATTCCAAAAAGCCTGGTTTTTCTGTGGATACCGGTCTGACCGTGAATCCTTCCAATGATTTGGGAAAATGTATCACGCCGTTTTTCAGCCTGCAGTTCTGGTTTGTCAGAACCAGAAGATACCGTCCCTCTTTCTTCAGGTATTTCGGCAGCCTGGGTCTGCCATGATACTTTCCAGGATTTTTCTTCCAGTCCTTTATGGACGCAAAAAACGATTTCCAGTTTTTGTCTAACAGACGTAATATCTGTTGTGCTGACTGGGCGCAAGGCATTGCAGTATAATCTGGATACTCCCTGTCGGCTTTGAGGATTCGGTCAAGTTCTGCATAGCGAATCCACTTGTTGTTAGCGGTAAATTCCCGTCGCACAATATAGTTCGCATGGTTGTACAGGTTTTTGGCTTTATGGCAGAAATTCATCAGCATATCATAGTACGGGTGGGAGGATTTTATCCTATGTTTTTCAACCCTCTGTGCCGTCTCAATCATCTTCTGATAATACCTCCTTGATTTTATGAACTTTTCGCTTACTATAAAACTTCATAGAATAGCAGTGCAGGAAACTGACGATTTCCTCAAAAATCTCCTGACGGTCTAATTTTTCCGATCCGACTTCGCTCATGACCACAATTTCACAGTTATATTTTTTAAATAAGTGATAGAACAAATCAAAGCCAACACGGGAAAGCCTGTCCTTATAGGTTATGACAACCCGTTCCACCCTGTTTTCCATCACATCGTCAAGAAGCTGGAAGAAATCGGTTCTTCTTTCAAAGCTGATTCCGCTTGCTGTGTCTGAAAATATCCCAGATATGACATAACCGTTTGTAAAACAGAATTGTTTGAGCAGTTCTATTTGATTTTCCAGGTCTGGCTTCTGTTTTTTGGTAGATACCCTTGCATAGATATAGGTTTTTCTCTTTATATCCTTGTTTAGAAAAGAATACACGCTTTTTTCATCATAATCGTATCTTCCATTTGGCAGAACGGTTACCTTAATTACCCCGTCTTTCACGTATTTGGTTAGAGTCTGTCGTGTGATTCGGAGCAGATTCAATACATCCCTCGATTTCATATCATCACCTCACAGAGATTATAACTTATTCTTGATATATGAAATCAATATGTTTTTTAATATTTTTAATATTTTGATAGACTATATAAAACGATTATATTCTGGTTTATATTCATAGCTGAAATCTTTTAGTGTTTCTACTATTTCATCCTTTTCCACTTGAAATACCTTGCAAAATTCATCTAGGGTCGCATAATTATCACGTAATTGGGTGTTGATAAAGCTAACTAGAATAACAGGATCTTTAGGCAGAGCCGTAGATATCTCCATAAAATTACTCCTTCCGTAATTAAAGTTTATATTCTTTTTTTTAAATAAAAAGTTATTCTATTCTAAACGAAACAGAATTATTTTTATTTTGATATAAGTATAACATATGCTTGGAAAAAAGAAAATGTAAAAAATTTTTTGCATCTAGTAAAAATAGATATAATTTCCTATATTTAGAAAAAAATACCAGGAAATTTTAACAAAAATTACACTGTATTAGTACTTATTTACTATATATAGAAGTTGGATTTTATTATCGAAAGGGAAATGTTGGCGGTATTTTTAAAGGGTAAATTTAGAAAGATGATAAAAGTGTAAAAGTTTTATAGGAAAAAATAAAGCACAAAAAAGAAGAAAAGTGCATATATTAAAGAGCAGGGAAATAAATGTATAAGAAAAAGAAGGATATTAAAATGGAAAAGGTAAAACATTCAATTGGTATAATTCTTTTATTGATTTTGATCACATATGTATGCACATGGAAAGGGACACAAGAAGTAAAAGCTGTTTTTGCACAAGAGGGGTCTAATGATGAAAAAGATGATGAGCTGAAAATAGTAGCACTGACTTTTGACGATGGACCACATGCAAAATATACAGAAAAATTGTTAGATGGATTAAAAGAAAGAGGGATAAAAGCTACCTTTTTTTTGATAGGAGAGAGCATAGAAGGAAAAGAAGAATTAGTAAAGCGTATGTCAGAAGAGGGACATTTGATAGGAAATCATACAT